>BEIM01000099.1 GCA_002898995.1 bacterium HR36 | reverse complement strand
CAAGCCGGCTACGAACCGATTTTCGTTCCGCTCGATGAGTTCCTCAAAGGGGGCGGCAGCGCTAAATGCCTGACCTTGCGTCTCGATGGTGAAGACGCCGCCGTCTGGTAAGTTTCGCTAGTCAGCCCTTGCCCGGTGGGTCCGCTTCCCGACAATTATCTACAATGGCTCGGTGACAAACAACCACGTGCGTGCCTTGCAAACGGAAGGCCAGTGATGTCGAGTGGTTCAGAAACTACCGGGAACCTGCTGCAGTCGGGGTCCTTGGTCATGGACGTAGCTCTTATGCAGAAGAGTTTTGAAGAGGTTATGCAGCACATGCGTGCTTTGGCCGAGCACATGCGTCAACATGCCGCGGCCGTCGTTCAAGAAGGTGCGTTTCGCAAAGCACGCCGCATCTTGAAACTCTGTGAGCGAATCGATGGATTGACCAAGGAAATTGTGAGGCTGCAACGTCAATGGAACGGCTTGACCACTAAGAGGAGACGCCTGGCTAGCGGCGAAGGGGAGTCGGAACGACTGGAAGCCGGTTTGCAGACGCCCGGTAAGGTCTTCCACGAAGCCATTTTCGAAACCTTGTTCGAATTAGGCGGATCTGCCCCCACCAGACAGGTCCTGGAGCTTTTAGAAGCCAAAATGGCCGGGCGGCTGAACGAGTATGACCGCCAGCCCATTCCATCTAATCCGAAAGTACCTCGCTGGCGTAGCCGGGTTGGGCTTTTTCGTGCCCAATTAGTGAAAAAAGGGCTGCTTGCTGCGGATTCCTCGCGCGGCATTTGGCAACTCACCGAGTCGGGGCGGCGCTACATCGAGCAAAAAAGAAGCACACCAGAGACCAGCGTTGCGGACGCCAGTCCAGCGGACAGCCCTCCGGCAAACCCCTCACCACCCTGAGTAAGACAGTGGGGTCATGCAGATGGCCGGAGGTGCTTCAAAAACCAATCGCGGGCTAGTTCGGCGACCTTTTCCAGTGCCCCAGGCTCCGGGAATAAGTGCGTCGCTCCTGGAATAATGGCGATGGCATGCGGACATTGTAATTGGGCCGCGGCTTGCTCGTTGAGCTGCAACACGACTTCATCCCGCTCGCCCACAATCAGCAACGTGGGTGCCGCAACCAGAGGCAAGAACTCCTGGGCCAAATCAGGTCGGCCACCTCGCGACACCACGGCTTTCACACCTTGCGGATCCTGGGCTGCCGCGATCAAAGCGGCTGCTGCCCCCGTGCTCGCTCCGAAGTAACCCAGAGCTAGCTCGCATGTTTCCGGTTGCTCCGCCAGATACGCTTTGGCACAGCGCAGACGCTGGCCCAACAAAACGACATCGAAGACTTTTTGCCGATCCTGTGCCTCCAATTCCGTAAGCAAGTCCATAAGTAGCGTGCCCAATCCCGCCTGTTGCAGCACCTTTGCTACATACTGATTCCGCGGACTGAAACGACTGCTGCCACTGCCATGGGCGAATACCACCACGCCTGCCGCATTTTCCGGCAACGTGAGCTCCCCAGCGACACGCACACTATCGCAGGCAATGACTACTTCCTTCTGCAGCATCTTCAGGCTCCCGCAGCCAAGCTGCATAAGCTGGTTCAACCGGCGATAAGCTCCTGGGCCAGCGCCATAACCCGGGTATCGCCTCTTTGCATTGCGGACATTTCCCTTCTGTCCCCAACCGATTTTCCAGCACGCGAAATCCCCAGCGGCGAATGACGGTCGCCTGGCATTGCGGACAGCGCGTGTCCTCCCATCTCCCCACCATGCCTGGCAAATTCCCCGCATAAACGTAACGCAGACCTTGCTCCGCACCAATTTCCGCCGCGCGCACCAGTTGCTCCGTAGTTGTCCCGTCGCGATCCCGCATGCGATAATCCGGATGAAAAGCGGTTACGTGCCATGGAATATTGACATCCAGACTTGCCAAGAAACCCGTCAACTCGCGGAGTTCCTCTTCGCTGTCGTTGAACTCGGGCACTAATAACGTCACCACTTCGACCCAGTATCCTCGTGCCACCAATCCGCGCAGCGTTTCCAGCACACCCTCCAGCGTCCCGCCGAGTTGCCGATAATGGCGGTCGCGAAAGCTCTTGAGGTCCACCTTGTACGCCGCGACATACGGTCGCAAATAATCCAGCACCTCGGGCGTCGCATTGCCATTGGAGACATACGCACACAGCAGCCCATATTTGTTAGCCTCGCAAAAGACTGCCCGTGCCCATTCAGAAGTGATCAGTGGCTCATTGTAGCTGGAGACGAGCAACCGCGCCCCGCACTCCACGGCCAGATTGACCAATTCGCTGGCGGAAATCCTGCGAATCGGCACCCCCGCCACCGGGTCACGCAACGCTTGACTCGTCAACCAATTCTGACAGTACGCGCAATGGAGATCACATCCCAGCATGCCGAAGGTCAAGGCACCACTACCAGGCAGAACGTGGAAAAACGGCTTCTTCTCCACCGGGTCGCATTGCAAAGCCGCCACGTATCCAAACGGCACACGCAACTGCCCCTCCTGAACAAAACGTACGCGGCAAATCCCCCGTTTGCCTTCTCCGATCAGACACCGATGGCCGCACGCCACGCAACGCACGCGCCCCTGTTCGGCCCGGCACAACTCGCCCACCACCGTATGCCGATCCAGAACCTCCTGCAAGGTTTCTTGGCCCACAACCATTTCCTGCTCCATCCTGCCCTTTGGGTCTCTCGTAGTATTGTATGCGCCTGCTTTCTTTCCTCCGCATGGGCCCTACCTGCTCGTAACCCCCCTCGACGCCTGGCCGCTATACTAGACTTTAACGCTCTTTCTGAGACGGCCGGGCGGGGCATCCTGCGCCCCTTCCCGCGGAACCTGGCCGCTATAGTAGCTTAACGCTCTTTCTGAGACGCCGCGACCTCGCCTGCGGTCTGACCACAACAACTTAGCCACCGCGATCCCTTTTATGGTCACTCTGCCACTGGCACTCCGGCGAAATCTGAAAGACCAGCTAAAAGCCCAAGCGCGCCAGCTCGGCTTTGACTTGTTAGGTATTGCCTTAGCAGACCAACCAGCCACTTGGCCGCACTTTCAGGATTGGCTCCGCCGCGGTTTTGCAGGACGAATGGCTTATATGCACCGCCAGGCGCAGGCCCGCTCGCATCCGCGCCACGTTTTTCCCGAAGTGCGCAGCGTAATCATGGCCGGACTCAACTACAAACCGCGGCAATTGGCCTCCACGCTTGCATTGTCTGGCTCGACTGGCCGGGTTTCTTGCTATGCCTGGGCCCGGGATTATCACCGCGTTCTGCGCCGCAAACTCCAACAGTTGCTTCGCTGGCTGCAGAATCAAGTGCCTGATTGTCAGGGACGTGCGGTGGTGGATTCCGCGCCCTTGTTAGAACGCGACTTCGCTCGCCGCGCCGGGCTAGGATGGTTCGGCAAGAACACGATGCTAATCAACACTCGCCTTGGTAGTTTCCTCTTCCTGGGTGCGCTGTTGGTCAACCTCGAGTTTGAGCCCGACCCGCCACTCGACACCTTCCATTGTGGCACCTGCACCGCGTGTTTAGAGGCTTGCCCTACTCAGGCGATTCTCGCCCCGCATCTTTTAGATGCTCGACGTTGCATTAGTTACCTTACTATCGAATTGCGCGGCCCAATTCCCCTAGAGCTGAGACGCGCTATAGGTGATTGGGTTTTCGGTTGCGATATTTGCCAGGATGTTTGCCCGTGGAATCGCAAATCGCCACCAGGCCGATGTCCCGACTTAGTGCCGCGTTCCGACTTAGTAGCATTGGACTTGCTCGAGCTCTTCTCGCTTACGGAGGCGCAGTTCCGTGCTAAGTTCGCAGGTACGGCATTGATGCGGGCCCGGAGAGACGGATTACTGCGCAATGCCGCTATCGTGCTTGGAAATCGCAAGGACGCCTCTGCCGTGCCAGCACTGTGCCTGGCCCTGAATGATCCCGCGGCAGTCGTGCGCGGTGCCGCTGCCTGGGCGCTCGGACAAATCGCTACTGCTGACGCTCTCGAAGCACTAAGGAAGCGGCTCGACAAGGAAGCAGATGAATCCGTACGCGCGGAAATCGCCAATGCTCTGCGCGAACTGACTTTCCTCCCGTCGGCAAGTGTACAATGATATGCTCTATATCACCATAACTAGCTAAACGGCATTACGTGATTTTGAGGATACCGCAACCTAGTGCATCTTATGTTTGTGGATCGCGTGGAAATTTATGTGAAAGGTGGTGATGGTGGGCGAGGCATCGTCAGCTTCCGCCGCGAAAAATATGTGCCGCGCGGTGGCCCGGATGGCGGGGATGGCGGCAAGGGCGGCGACGTCATTATCCGTGCTGTCCCGGGTACGGATTCCCTCGCGGCCGTCGCTCATCAAAAACATTGGCGGGCTGAAGCGGGCAAACCGGGCGGCCCGAATAATCGCCACGGCGCCAATGGTCAGGACTTGATTATTCCCGTCCCTCCAGGCACCCTCGTGCGCGACCGAAACCGCGGCTATATCTTGCGGGACTTAGTGAATCCCGGCGACGAGGTGATAGTGGCTCGAGGAGGCCGAGGAGGCAGAGGAAACCGGGCGTTTGCCACCCCTACTCAGCAAGCTCCTCGCTTTGCCGAACCCGGCGAGCCGGGTGAAGAACGCTGGCTTATCCTGGAGCTGAAGCTGATTGCGGACGTCGGTCTTATTGGCCTGCCTAATGCTGGCAAATCTACCTTGCTGAGTCGCCTGTCCCGCGCAAAACCGGAAATTGCTGACTATCCTTTCACCACTAAGTATCCCAACCTAGGTCTTGTTGTCGTCGGTGAGGATCGCTCTTTCGTTATGGCTGATGTGCCAGGTCTGATCGAAGGCGCTCATGCGGGGCACGGCCTCGGCCACGAATTCTTACGCCATGTCGAGCGTACCCGGGTTTTGGTTCACTTAGTCGAACCGTTTCCCGCTGATGGCTCCGATCCAACTCAGAATTACCACGTTATTCGGCGGGAGCTGCAATTGCATAATCCGGAACTTTTGCATCGGCCAGAGATCATTGTTCTAACTAAAGCTGATCTCCCCGATGCCGAGCAGGTGCGCCGTCGTCTCGCCGAAGATCTTAGACAGGAAGTCTTAGCAATTTCCGCCGTTACCGGGCAGGGTCTCGCACAACTAATACAACGTATCCTTGCTGCCCTCGAACAGCAAACTGATAACGTCGCCAGCCCAGATTGGCCTTGTTCCGCGGGTCCTGGCTCTGGCTCCATATCGGTTAGTGGCGAACCAGGTGCTCAACGGAATCCTTAACCGAAGAATTGTAACTGTTAGATTATTCTCCAAAGGGAGCTCACATGCTTGTCCTCGCAGACGTCGGCAATAGCAGAATCAAATGGGCTTTAGTGCCGCGGTCAAAAATCGAGAAAACAGTGGCACTGCCGCTTCCAGATGAGCTCACTGTCATACCCGACACCTGGGCAACCCAAATACACGCTTGGCAATTGACGCCGCCAACGCAGTGGGTCATTGCCAGCACCAATCCTAATCCTGCGCTGACGCTCGAAACGTGGCTGGCAAAGCAGGGATTCATGGTCCGGCACCTGAAAGATTATCGGGATGTGCCGGTACGTCTCGATTTAGATTTTCCCGAACGCGTCGGCATTGATCGCCTCCTCAATGCTCTGGCAGCGATCCACCACGGTCCACCCGGTCAACCAAAACTCATTGTGGATGCTGGCTCCGCGGTAACTGTGGATTGGGTGGATGCTGAGGATAAGTTTTGTGGCGGGGCTATCCTACCTGGTTTCCGCCTCATGAGTGAATCTTTACATCACTATACCGCTCGGCTACCTTTGGTCAAACCAACGCATTTGCTCCCTATCCTCCCCCCTAGAAATACGGAAGCCGCTATCCAAGCGGGGATGCTAGCTGCTATTATCGGAGCTATAGTGTGGCTTCGGAAAAAATACTTACAGTCCTCTCGTAGCCGAGCGATACCAAAGCCCTCGCCTTTGTCGCAAGGAACCAGCGCTGCAGCGAGCAACCTAGATGCTCCGTCGCACGTTATAGAACCCGTTTGCTTTCTTACCGGAGGAGACGCCCCACTCCTGGAAGCACATTTAGACCTCCCCGTTACGCTCTGGCCGGAAATGACCCTCGAAGGTTTATACCTGGCATCCCGATCGTACCGAATTCGGTAACCCACTTGTGCCAAATTCGGCTACTTTATGGAAAAGACCTATACCAGTGTGCTAACACCTCCCGGAATGGCAGCGATTGCCGTCGTGGGGGTTCTAGGTACCGATGCTCTGAAAATTGTTTCTAGATATTTCGTCCCCAGGAAACGCGCTGCCACTTATCAAAGTCCATCCGGGGCGGAATCTACGCCCTTGCAGAACATCCTGGCGTCTTTGTCGCGGGGGCCGGTTCTTGGCTGGTTTCAGGAGGGCCGACAGCGCGATGAGGTGCTGCTGGTATTACGTCAACCGCAACCAAACTGGTATCTCGAGTTACATTGTCATGGTGGCCCAGCCGTCGTGAGCTGGATTCTAGATAGTTTGGGTCGTGCGGGCGCAGTATTGGTGAGCTCTGAGGAGTGGTACCGATTAACCGAATCAGATCCCATCCGCCGAGCTGCGTTAGGAGTCCTTACCAAGGCGCTCACGTGGCGAACTTGCGCTGTTCTATTAGACCAGATGCACGGCGCCTGGCGTAAAGTTGTCTCTGAGCTGATACAAGCACTCGAACACGACCAGTTGCTGGCGCATCATTTAAGCGAACGATTGGCGGAGTTAGTATCGGTGGGCCAACATTTAGGTCATCCGTTCCGCGTTGCCCTAGCGGGCGCGCCTAATGTCGGCAAGAGCACGTTAATCAATACCCTGCTGGGATACAGCCGCGCGATTACCTCACCATTGCCCGGCACCACCCGCGATGTCGTAACCGCCGAGATAGCTTGCGACGGCTGGCCCGTGCAACTCCTCGACACTGTAGGTTGGCGCTGCACCGACGATCCTCTCGAACGTGAAGCTATCGAGCGGGCAAGACATACCTGGCAGCAGGCTGACTTAGTATTATGGCTGCTTGACATATCTCGCGATCCAATTCTACCACCCGTGCCACTTTCCCGGATGCTCTTTGTCGTTAATAAAGTGGATCTGCCGCATCGCTGGACTCCTAATTCGTTGCCGACATTATCTGACTTCTATGTATGCGTGTCAGCCCAGGCGGGCACAGGCCTGGATGAACTAATAGCTGCTATTACTAACAGGCTCGTCCCCAATCCGCCGCAGCCGGGCGAAGCGGTTCCATTTACGCCCCACCTATGTGAAACCGTCTTAGCGTTGCACCACGCTATCGTCCGGAGTGATTGGCAATCCGCCCGCTCGTACGCGGTCCTTCTAAACAATCCTTAGGCATCGGGTGCTTCTTGGATCACGGCGCAAGAGAACATTTTCTGCTGACGGGCGCCCGCGCCCGGTGGTTCACCGGAGAGCAGGCCGGTAGGATAATGATTAGTCGAGCCAGAGTACCGGCCGATCTCATTACGGCTTACATCTGAACGTTTGCTAATCGCAGTGCGCGGCGCAAGATTTTCATAAACATCGCTTCGGTGAGTTTGCCCGTAAAGGTATTTTGCTGACTGGGATGATAAGAACCTAACAGACTATAGGGACCTATGCGTTCTTCCACACCATGTCCAAAAGGTGGGGCAGGGCGCCTGAAGTAACCCAGTTCCCTTAGAACTCGTATCATCCCACTCCATGCGAACGCTCCTAAGCAAATAATCACACGCACCTTGTCTAGCAATCGGAGCTCCCGAACAAGATATGGTAAGCAACGGTCGCGTTCCTCAGGCGAAGGTCGATTGTGCGGCGGAGCACATCTCACTATCGCCGTGATATAACATCCTGACACTTCCAATCCATCCTCGCGGTTGACGGATATAGGCTGATTGGCCAGACCTACTTGATAAAGGCAGCGATAAAGAAAATCTCCTGAGCGATCTCCGGTAAAAATTCTCCCAGTACGATTTCCTCCGTGGGCAGCAGGAGCCAGGCCACAAATCATAATCCTAGCCTCTAAGTCACCGAAGCCTGTCACCGGTCTGGCCCAATAACTCTGACCCTGATAGGCGCGGCGAGGATGTTTGCCACAGTATTCCCGCCAGGCGACCAAACGGGGACATGCGCGACAAGCAATTATTTCCTTACACAATTCTTTCCACATCTATAAGCTCGCAGACATAGCTAACCATCAATTCTAGCTCGGAGCGAAATTTTCACCATAGGCTACTTGTCCGAGGCCCTCACTTGGTTCCGTGTTTTGCTTAACGGCCTGGCCAAGGTTCTTTAATTGTTCGCGCAAAGGCTTTTCTAGTTTCCAGAGTTTCCAGGCTAGATGGAAGCTCCACAAGTTGAGGAGGGTCGGCACGAGGAAGATGTAAGTGCCTATCCCTTCATAAAGTACTAAGCCACACAAAGGCAAGAATAGTCCCCGGGTGCCTTGAAAAAGAGAGGAAATACTTTCGTATAGAGCAGCGCGTTCCTTGCGCAGGGCGAAATATAAGTTGCCGGTCGTTTGTGCAACTTCGGAAGCGCCAAGAACGACCCCACGAAGGATAGCCCCAATCCAAGCAAGGAGGAGCCAACCTTGCCAAAAACTGAGGAAAAGAGCGGCATACGCAAATACGCCCATCCAGGCAAAAATAATTCGTCCTGTCACGGGCGAAGTGCGATCAATTAGCACACCCCACCCAGGGGAAGTCAAGGCACCCAGCAGGATAGGCAGAACCTGCACCAAAAAGGTCATTTGCAGTTGGCTTAGATTAAATACCCGATCGAGAAGATATATCCAGATGGGCCGACTCATAAGGAAACCTGCTCCTGTAAGGAAAATGGTAGCCTGAAACATGCGGAATAGCTCATCACGGCGGAGCACTCCCCAAATTTCCCGGGGTGTCGGCAGCTCACACTTCGCGGCACGTTCTTGGGGCACGTCCCCCGGGATTTCCATGCGGTGATAGAAAAATAGCCCCAGGAGTCCCAGGACACCACCAACTGGATAGATAATTCTATATAATTCAGCATCGCAATCGAGGAGTGCCGCAGCCCCAAGCATTACGGGCACCGTTACCGTGCTTTGCACCAGCCGCAGGATACCAATGATCCGGCCGCGGTGTGTATCGGGATAGGTGTACTTATAAAGGGACGGTACAGCAAGGGTCAAGGGCCCTGCGAGTAAATAATAAAGGGCCAGAAGAGCCGTGAAAAGATCGGCGCTCCGGATCCATCCCACGACCAGCAACGGAACCACGCGCAAGGTTCCGGATAAGATTACCATAGTTTGCAAGCGGATGTGCCTAGCCCAGGCCGCCCAGAGAGGTTGGAGTATAGAACAAGCAGGCAAAGCCGCCACCAGAATAGTAACATGAGCCGCATTGCCCGGGAAACTGTGCACCACCGTGAGTTGGGATAGTAATGCTAATCCGGAAATTACACCTGCGCTAATCGAATAAACGGCCTCTTTCGCAAAATTCCTGCGAACTACGAGGGGTAATTCGTCCAGCCCTAGCATAAGTGTCCCAGCTCAGTGAGAATTATTCGCTCGAGGCGTGGCTTGCAGATCCGACGGACACTGCACTCTGGCGCCCAGCTCTTTGAGGGCCAACAATAATTGAGGCAGAGACTCGGCGCGGACTGCAAGGGATGTAGGGCCAAGCTTCCGCGCGATGTAAGGAGCTGTTTCCGGCCACTGGC
>BEIM01000098.1 GCA_002898995.1 bacterium HR36 | reverse complement strand
GACGTGGATACGCTGGTTTTCGTGGAAGTGCGCAGCACGGCAAGCGGCGAGCTGATCCGCCCTGCCCTATCGATTGATGCAAAAAAGCAACGTCGGCTCTGGCGCCTGGCACAGTACTTGATCAAGAAACACCAACTGCCGTGTTGTCCCGCCCGCTTTGATGTCTTGCTGCTATTAACCTCCGCGACCAGCCCCGAACTTGATCCCAAGCTACCCCCAAACTCGGCCTTTCAGAAGGTTACTGATCCTCAAGGCCACCGTGTCTGGCTAATACACTATCCCGACGCATGGCGTTCGGAAGAATGACGGTACAGGCAAGTGGGCGGCACGAACCTAGCAGGGAGATCCTTACGCATGCTCAGTGTTGACGAACAATTGGCCATCATACGCCGGGGAGTCGAGCAAATCGTCCCCGAAGACGAGTTGCGGCAGAAGTTGGAACGCAGTGTGCGCACTGGGCAACCGCTGCGGATCAAATACGGCATAGACCCCACAGGCATTGATGTGCACCTGGGGCATACCGTGCCGTTGAGGAAATTACGCCAATTTCAGGAATTGGGGCATCAGGCGGTGCTGATTATCGGCAATTACACGGCCCTGGTGGGCGATCCATCGGGTCGCGACCAGGCGCGTGCGCGCCTCACTCCGGAACAGGTGGAGCGCAATGCGCGAGATTACTTGCAGCAGATCAGCAAGGTGATTGATTTGCGACGCACGGAAGTAGTGCACAATGGCGATTGGTTCGGCCGCTTCGGTTTTCTCGACGTGCTGAACCTGGCGGGGAAAATGACCGTACAACGCTTGCTAGAACGCGACGACTTCACCAAACGGTTGAAAGCAGGTACGCCAATCTACTTGCACGAATGCCTGTATCCGTTGATGCAGGGTTACGACAGCGTAGCCGTGCGCAGCGATGTGGAATTGGGGGGAAGCGAGCAGTTGTTCAGCTTGCTAGTGGGTCGGGACCTGCAGCGGGATGCGGGACAAGAACCGCAAGTAGCCATTACTATGCCCATCCTGCGTGGTCTGGACGGAGTGCGTCGGATGGGTAAGAGCTTGGGCAACTATATCGGGGTAGGCGAAGCTCCGTTTGATCAGTTCGCCAAGGTGATGAGCATCCCGGATGACCTGATGCCGGAATGGTTCACGCTGCTGACCGACCGCAGTGCGGAGGAGATCAGTCGGCTGACCGACTCACAACGGACACATCCGAAGCTGGCCAAGATGCAACTTGCCCGCGATATTGTGAGCTTTTTCCACAGTGCCGAGGCTGCCGAAAACGCAGCCGCGGAGTGGGAACGCCGACTCAGCCAGCGGCAAGATCCCAGCGAAATCCCGGAGGTACGCCTGAGTCGCACCGATGTTCCGGAAGGCAAACTCAATATTTGTCGGCTGCTGACGCGGCTCGGCCTGACCACAAGCCACAGCGAAGCACGTCGGCTCATTCAGCAGGGAGGCGTTACCTTTGGTCTCGAGCGCAAGCGGGTTAGCGATCCGAATTGGGAAGTGGTCTTGCAGGATGGCCTGATTTTGCGTATCGGCAATCGCAAGATCGTCCGGGTTCGCTGGGAGGAATAACTACTCCGGACACAAACCGAGGGCGTCGGTGTAACCAGCAAGCCTGGAGCCCCGGCGATAGGAAGCGGAAGCCGAGCGCTTCCCAGGCGGCGCTGCCGCGAGTTGGTTGCTCGAGCATGGACTGGTGGCAAGCAATTTTGCTGGGGGTATTGCAGGGCTTGACGGAGTTCTTACCCGTTTCCAGCAGCGGTCATCTCGTTCTGGGGCAACAATTTTTTCGGCTGACGCGGGAGGAATCTGGGGCGGCGTTGTTTTTCGATGGCATGGTACATCTCGGCACCACGCTGGCCGTGATTTGCTATTTCTGGCGTGAACGCAGTAAGCGTCCGCCCGTCAAGAATGGCAAGCAAGCCGACTCCGCTTACTCCGATCAGTCTGCTGCGTGGTCGGAGCCGTCGGCGAACGTGCAGAAGGCCTGTGTCTGTGCCGCGGAACACACTGATGCGGGACTATCGTGGGGTTGGTGGCTGTGGCTGCTGGGCTGGGCGAGTTTGCCCGCGGCGCTGGCGGTGCTGCTCCTAAATCGGGCAATCCGTGATTCGTTTGTGAACGTGCCCTTGGTGGCCAGCAATTTTCTGATTCTGGGCGGACTTTTGTGGGCGACCGACTGTCTTTCGCCAGGAACAACTGGTGCGCGGGAGATGTGCTGGTACCACGCCTTGCTCATTGGTGTGGGCCAAGCGTTTTCCGCGGTACTCCGGGGACTGTCTCGCAGCGGCATGACCCTGAGCGTCGCACTACTTTTGGGCTTGGAGCGCACTTGGGCGGTGCGCTTCAGTTTCGCTATGTCCATCGTTGCCAATCTCGGTCTGGCTTTGTTGGGAGCGGTGCACGCCTGGTGGGAAAGACCGTCAGCTCACTGGTTCAGTACGGCTTTTCTGGGCTGGACCTTGTTGGCAGCGCTGACCAGTGCACTGGTGGGCTATGCCACGATGCGACCGTTGTTGCAATTAGTGCGACAGGCCCGTTTGCGCTGGTTTAGCTACTATTTGTGGGCAATGGGGCTGGTCGCCTGGATAGGCTATGCTTGGCGTTCGGCCTGAACCCTTTCTTGGCGGGAGGAAATCGCCGCCGTGGACGGTAAGCGGATGACGAATTCGCTGCCCTGACCAGGCCGCGAATGCACCACAATATCGCCGCCGTGCTCCCGAACAATTTTGCGACTGACGGCCAGACCTAATCCAGTGCCCCGCGCTCCTTTAGTCGAGACGAACGGCTTGAACAATTCGCCGAGCTTTTCGGGCGGGATGCCTGGGCCGGTGTCGGCGACGCGGATGCAGACCTCGTGGCGATTCGGGTCAAATTCCGTGCGAATAGTCAGCCGGCGATCTTCCACCTCCTGCAGGGCGTCTAAAGCGTTGGTGACCAGGTTGAGCAGACAGCGGTGCATCGCTTCAGGGTCGAGCAAGATCGGCCCGGGCATCGGCGTCAGTTCGACCTGGCAGTGCACGTTTTGCTCGCTGATGCGCCCGCTCATCAGCTCCAACACCTCCTGGATCAAACTCCCCAGGTCGCACGGTTCCAGGTTGGGCGCGCGCTCTTTGGAGTAGCTAAGCATGTCCATGACCAAGTCGTAGATGCGGGCTTGGTTCTTCTCGAGAATCCGCCAGCCTTGCTGCAGGAAGGTTTCGTTTTTCTCGCGGATGCCCATGCTGAGCAATTCCATGCCGCTGCGCAGGCCTTGCAAAATGTTTTTGATATGGTGGCTGATGGCGGCGATAGTTTGCCCGATGGCCGCTAGGCGTTCCGATTGCACCAAAGCCTGGTAGTAACGGGTTTCCTCGACTGCGAGCGCGGCTTGGTGGGCTAAGGCGACCGCCAGGCGGAGGTGAACTTCGGTGAGGTGATGATGCAGCGGCGTTCCGGAAGCAGCCAGGGTAAGTCCCTCATGATTGCCGGAGAGCGGGTGCCGCTTGTCCAGGTAAAGCAGGCCCACGGTTTCGTGGCGCCCTTTCATAGGAACGCAAATGGCTTCCGTGATCCCGTAACGTACGACACTGGCAGCCTGGCCAATGCGATCATCATGAGGAGCGTCGGAGAACAGGATTCCCTCCCCGTGCTTGGCGACATAGTCGAGGATGGTGCGGCTGATGGGAAAATCGACGCTGGCCGCTTCCTCACAACGCCAGCGCGCCGCTGCTGGCTGCCACTGCCCGTGGGACGGATCGTAAAGCAAAATGCAAGCGCGTTCCGCCGGCACTCCTTCCAATACCAAATCGAGCAACTGTTGCAGCAACTGGTGAATATCGAGTACCTGGCTGACAACTTGAGCAGCCTGTAGCAGAATCCGCAGATTCACCAGGGCGTTTTGCGCCCACAAACTTTCGGCGCGTGATGGATCCGCCAGTACCCGCGCCCCTTCCTCCGCGGATACCTTGCCTACGATGGATGCCGTTCCCAGCTCTTGCTCGCCCCGACTGATCAGGTTGATCCTCTCGGCCAAATCATGGTCAGCACCTGTCTGCTCGGCGCTGTAAAGCAGCACCGTCTGGCCCAGGCGGATACGGTCGCCTGTTTGTAACAAATGCTGCTGCACGCGCTGGCTGTTCACCCAGGTGCCGTTACTCGAACCCAGATCCACAACCACGTAGCCCTCCGCGGTCCGGCGAAACTCCGCATGACGCCGCGATACTTCCGTATCATGCAGGCGGATCACGTTACTGGCGTCCCGCCCTACGGGCACGACCGAAGCCTCAAGTGTAAAGCGGCGGCCCTGCTGCGGCCCTTGCACTACAATCAGCGTTGCTGCCATTCTTGCTCGCGCCCAGCCCCACTCAGCCCACTCGCTCTCATTCTCCCTCCGCGCATCTCTTTCAGTTGGCTGCCTCCAGTTCCCTGGCTATCGCCGAACCTTCGCTCCCATTATTATTTATGCACACGCAGTTCGCCAAAGGGAATAACCCCCACATCCACCTGCCGACAACGCTGCCAGACACTTGCCAGATTTTCTCCATCTTTTTCGGCCGCCTTCCGCACCGCCCAGGGAAGCTGCACTGCGACCAAGTTGCCGTTTCAGCGAAGTACACGCATCTTTGCACTAGTCGCGACGACCGTGCCGAAGCGATGGACGTCAGCCCACCCTCGCCTCCTGATAGAAGCCACCCGAACTTCCGCGCATATTCAGGGGGCCCTTCGGGGTGAATAGAGCCATGCAACCCACCCGAAACACACGGAGAATACAAGGGGGATACGAAGAGAAGCGTCGCGCTCCAGCCGGCGATGCGTGGTTCGGCGTCAGCCGGCTGAGCGGACTGGAGTGCATGCGCCCGCGTGGACGCTGATACCACGGCTATTCTACACCAGCTGCGCCGAGTGGGCCGCCCAGCAGGGTGTCTCACGCCGCGTGGAGTACTCGTTCGGCCGAGATCCCTATATTTTCTGACCACGCAGTGAAGGTGAATCCCGGACCATGCGAAGTCCGTTGGAGGCCGCTGGCTGCTCCTCCCAGCAGCACCGTAAATGAAGTCCCCCCACGAGCAGCCCACATCAGCGCTAGGCTAGTCCGTTGACGCTGGCAGCGGATTGGCCGTTAGCGTTGCGATAACGGGCAGCAGTTGGGGCAAGGGAGCACTTCGCCGGTAATAGGGCAGACGTATTCCTGACGAGCGGGGCAGCAGTTCGGACAAGGCAGTTCCCGGCCCATCATCGGGCAGGTATAGGTGGCGGAACGGCCCAGTTGAACGTAGGCCCAGACGCTGCCCATGGCCAGAGGCAGAGCCAGCAGCGTTGCCCAGATCCACTTGCGACGCGCCATTGCAGACCTCCTTTCGTTGAGGCACCGCGGTTGTTTCGGTCAGCGGTGCCGGGTTTTCGGAAAAGTGAGTTTATTCCTGGTAGGCCGCATCGAAGCCAGCTTGTCGGATAGCCCCGATGAGGGCCATGCGATCAGGTTGGACGTCCTGCTCAAAGCGAACGCTGGCCTGGCCGCTTTGCAAGTCCACACGGACATCCGCTACTCCTGGCACCTGGCGCAAAGCCCGTTCCACAGTACTCACGCAAGCCGAACAGCTCATACCACGAACGTGCAACACCATCGCAGTCCCCTTGCTGCTGTTCGTGTTGCCGCCGGGGTAGTCGAACTGCACCGCGGATCTCAGACCAGACAGAGAACCAACCCAGTGAGGGAGGAAAATAGACAGTAGGACGACTGCAGTCGCCAACCAAAGCAGGAGAACGTTACATCGGCGGAGCCAGATGCGCCAGCGCGGCTGAGATGAGAACGAGGTGGCTGGTGTGGTTGCAGAGGTTGGTTCCGCTGGCAGCGATGCGACGGAGCAGCAGTCGGGAGTTGTTGGTAAGACGCGGGCATCACATTGCAAAGCGGCTCCGCCGCTGAGACAGCGGGCCCGTTGCATGAGGTGACGCAAGGCGCCGCGATAAGTTACCAGCCAGGCGATGGCCAGCAGCCCAGCTGCGCTGGCTAGCAACACCCCGCGATATTCCTGAAGGAACACCGTTAGTCCTGTTGCTGCCAGTCCTAACGCCAGCAAGAGCAACTGCAGCCAGCAGCAAGCAGTGCCCAGCAGAGCCAGGAATAATGCACCGAGTGCGCTCGACAGGCCTACAGCTGGCATAACCTCGACTGAGCGAGGCGCGACAAAGGACGCGGGCATAGGATGACCAGCAGGTGCAGCCCGCGAGCGCTGTTGAATCTCTTTGACTGCCTGCATGATTTGTCCCAGGCAGCAGGTGCCTTGCGGGTTCATTGTTTCGCACCGGCAGAATCCGAGTTGTACCATGCGCTTGATTCGCTCGGGAATGGTGATTTGCCCCGTGGCCTGCCATTCGAGCTCCAGGTCGCTGTCTGTCCAGTCGAAACAATAACAAAGCTGAATGGGCTGAGTACAGCGCTTTACTCCAACAGGCACACGGAGTTGTTCGCAAGTGAAATATTGGGCTGGTTGTGTCTGCGAGAAATAGGCAACGTCGCAACCGGCGGCAGTGCACAAACCGTAGTCCTGGTCGAGAATGCGATCCCCCAGGTCGGACCGCACCAGACTGCGGACAGTCAGGGGCCTTACCCGCCTGGAGCGCTGGCCACATTTGGGGCAGGTCAATGTCGGGGCTAGCGATTCTGTAGTCATGTGTGACTCCTGTTTGTGGGGATTCGAGCGCATGCTTCGGAGCACTCGCCGGGCTGGATGAGTGCTTCGATAATGGGACAGCGCTGAATGGAAGAAGTGCGGGGGCATCGCTGCAACAGGGTCCGCAAAGCCCACTGGATGCGGCGTAAGTCGCGAATCTTGGCGGCGATTTGCTCGATCTTTCGCTGAGCGATGGCCGCAACGTCGCTGCACGAACTCCACGGTATCTCCCGCAACGCCAGTAATTCCTGAATCTCACGCAACGAAAAGCCCAGCTCCTGCGCACGTTTAATGAAGCGAATGCGGGCCACGGTGTCTGGCGGGTATATGCGATAGCCGGACGGTCGGCGTGGCGGTTTGGGCAGCAAGCCGCGCCGTTCGTAGTAGCGCAGGGTCTGCGGGTTGATCTGGGCCAGGCGCGCCACTTCTCCGCTGCGCAGTCCAAGTGCCGATCCGCATTGACGCGAAAGTGATGCCGATTGATTCATGTGATTCATGGTCGTTCCCTGAAAGCGACGCCCCGAGTGTCTTGTTGGCTCCTCCTGCTGTCATTATCGAGCCTGTACCATGGTACCGAGTCAAGAGGGAAAATTGCGGCACGGGATAGTTCGATCGGATTAGCCTGGAGCTGTAAACTGAGTATGGTGGAGCCTGGACACTCCGCCCGTGTCAACGCGTTAGTCAGGCCCCCGTGGCAGATGGCCGGGCAAGAGATTGGACCCGACGGATGACACACCTATTTGCTTCACAACGTTGGCCCGCAGCGCCGAACTCCCCGCCTGGATTGCCTCAGCTGACACACGTCTGTTGCCTCGCTCTTGGGCACAATGAGGACGGTGTGAGGTTGACCGTTGGATGCAATCGGGTTATAGTTGGGCAAGCGCTACGGAGGGCGGGTCGAGGTATGGTGGCTTCACGGGTAGTAGTAGCTCATTGCGGGGACAAAATCCGCAACGGGGATCGGTGGCCGAACGTTGCCTCGAGCGGCGTTCTGGTGAGTAAGCAGCATGCAACGCGTGCGAGCACCACCCGCCAGCCGCCGCACCAACTTGCGTCAAAGAGCCGAGCCCCTTTGATTGAAGCCTGGTGTGTTGGAATAGCAGTCCTGCTGGGGGTAGCGCTGAGGAGTGGTGCATCGGTCGCATTCCTGGTCATTTGCACCCCAGCCCTGTTGGCCCAAGACGCTGCGACGACTACTGATGCCAGCAACGTCAAAGACATAGCCCGGCTGGTGAACTTGCTGTATTCGCGTGGCGAACCCGCCCAACAGAGTCAGGCGGCCTTGTTGTTGGTGCAATTGGGTACTGCAGAAAGCCAGGAAGTCGTGCGCCAGGGTTTGCGGCGTTGGGACAGGCCCGATGTCTTCCAGGCCTTGGCCTCGGCAATCCGGCTGCACCGGGATCCGCAATACCTGCCGCTCTTGGTGCGGGCGTTGTCTTGCGAACAGGCGGTCATCCGCCAAGCAGCCGGGGATGCGCTGGCGCGGCTGGAGTACCGTTTCGTGGTGCGCCCTTTGGTGGCACTAGCAGAAGATCCCCAGGCTAGTCTGACAGCCCGGCGGGCGGCGATCCAAGCGCTCGGGCGGACGCAACAACGTTCCGCCATCGTGCCGCTCATCAGCCTACTTTCTTCGGAAACTCCTGGGGTGCGCGAATCCGCTGCCGCAGCTCTTGAAGAATTGACCGGCCTGGCCTACGGCACGGACTTGGCCCGCTGGCAAAAGTGGTGGCAGCTGCATAAAGATTGGACGGACGAAGAATGGCTGGCGGCGCGGAATGCCGCTTTACAGGACCAGGTGCGTCGGCTACAGGCCGATTTGAGCCGCGCCGAAGCGCATATTGTTCAGCTCCATCAGCAAATCTACAGCAAGACCCCACTGGCCGACAGGCCCAGTCATTTTCAGAGCCTGGTGCAAAGCGATTACCCCGCGGTCCGCGTGCAGGCCATTGTGTGGATGGTGGAATCGTTGCCGGAAATGGATTCGGCCCAACAGCAACAGTTGACGCGCTTGCTCTTGCAGCTGACCGAGGACGGCGTGGAGGCAGTGCAGCGGCAGGCGGTACTGGCTCTGGAAAAACGCCTCGAAGACCCCAGGGTGTTGCAACGCTTACTAGCATTATTGGAAACCGGTAACGTGTCTGTGCGAGCGGCAGCGGCGCGGAGTCTGGGACGTTTCCGCGCTTCCAACCAACAAGCCGAACGCACGGCCCAAATCCTGGCGGCTTTGCAAAAAGCCTTGCGTGATCCTTCCCTGTTAGTGGTGGCCGAGGCTACGGAATCTTTGGGGGCTATCGGTGCGCCTCAGGCACCAGTGATCTTGGCCGAGTTGCTACGCCACCCTTCAGAAGGGGTGCGGCAAGCGGCAGCACGGGCGCTGGAAGGGATCGCGGACGAGCGCGTGCTGGGTGAGATATGGCAGGCCCTGGGCGACCAGTCTGCGGCGGTGCGCTTTCACGTCGTAGGTGCTCTGGGGCGCATTGGCAGCCAGGGGACCGAAGAACGCCGGGCCGAAGTCGTGGCACGCTTGCAAACTCTGTTGTTGCAAGATGGCGACCCCGGTGTGCGTAGCCGCGCTGCCAGCTTGCTCGGCGAACTGGGCACTGCCGCCGACCTTAACTTCCTCTGGCACCGCTGCCAGGCTACCGAAGACGAGCGCGTCAAGGTGAAAGCTTGGTCGGCTATGATCGAAATTTTGGTGCGCAGCGGTAACCCAGACCTGGTGATTCAGTGGGATCAGTTACTCGCCAATCATCGGGAAACAGCGCGGCGGATTGAAATGTTGACGGAAATTCGCAGCCGCTGGCAAAAAGTTGAGGCGCTGCGGCAGCATCTGGATACCGTTCATGCCCTGCTCGTGCAGGCATACCTGGCGCAACGCCGTTGGCAATCGGCGGGGCCGCTGGCTTTGGAACTGTCTCGCCGGGCTCCCAACGATGCCGAACTGCGCCGCCGGCTCCGCTGGCTGTTAGCTGCTGGTTACCTCGCGGTCGAAGAAAAACGCCCGGAAGAGGCGCTCACCTGGATGCGCGAGGCCGAAGAGTTGCTCTCCCGTGCGGGGGATTTAGCCTTCGAGTTTGCCGTGCTCCGGC
>BEIM01000097.1 GCA_002898995.1 bacterium HR36 | reverse complement strand
CGCGCTGCCGGCAACGTCGCGGAGTTGTGCAAACTTCCTGACCGCGACCACAACACCATCATTTTCTTCATGGGCCGTGATGAAGACCCGGCCTTTCAAGCCGTGCTCGCTTTCCTGCGCAAGCAGGTACGCATCCCGGCGCCGCCCCAGCCTTAGCCGCTCGCCACTGACATCCGTCTCACGCACCAATGCGCCGTCTGTGTTCGTCTCCACCCCCTTGCCAAACGCCTCGCCAGTTCGCCTAATAAATCAGTGTCGCTCCAACCCTGCGATTTGCGGCGTCTCAGGCAGACGCGCAGTGCAGCGAGGAAACGCTATGGCCAGGTTACGCGAGTTACTCCAACTCAAAGGCGGCCAGGTGTTGACGATTTCTCCCAGCCAGACCGTCCTGGCGGCGGCAGAACTGATGAATCAGCACCACATCGGTTGCCTGGTCGTATGTGATGAGCGCGGCATCTGCGGTATTCTATCGGAACGGGACATTCTGCAGCGTGTCGTGGCCGCCCGCCGCGACCCAAGTTCGACCACTGTTGGCGAAGTCATGACCACGCAAGTCATCTTTGCCGCTCCCGACATGCCCATCGATCAAGCCCAACGCATCATGATGGAAAAACGCATTCGCCATCTTCCGGTCATTGGCGAAGATGGCCAATTGTGCGGCATGATCTCCATCGGCGATCTCAACGCCTGGGAAGCTCGCACTAAAGACACCACGATTCACCTGCTTCAGGAGTACATTTACGGCCGACCCGCTCCCTCGGGTTCTTCGTGAGTCGCACACATATTCCGCACAAAGAGCACCAATCCTCCCATAACTTGGACGCGATCTTCCCTCGGGTCCTAAACCATCTGGACTGTGGCCACTGTTTCATTTCCCTTGCACTGGCCACCAGGACGAGATGGTCTACTTGCATGTCCCTGGTAATCGGAACAGTTCTGCCACCGCCACGCTGAATCCCGGCAGCACTTCCTCCCCGCTCAGCACCTCCCCCTCTCCCAGCACCTGCGGCTCCCGGCCTCGCCGATACACCCCCACCGTCCGATCCTCCGGATCCACCACCCACACCATCGCAATCCCCGCTCGCAAATACTGCTGCACCTTCCGCACCACCTCATTCGGCCGATCTGTCGGCGACACCACCTCCACCACCAACTGCGGCAATCGTGCTGGCAGACCTGCAGAGACTTCTTGCAGCGGCACGGCCTCTCGACAGTATGCCACATCTGGGGCACGCACCGTATCCGGATTGCGGCTTAACACCAGGCCAGGGTTGTTGCACAGCACTCCCCCGCCCGTCCGCCGAGCGTAGTCCATCAGAATCGCTACCACCCATGCACATTCCCTTGCATGCATTTCCCCGGCCGGTGGCATGATGATGAGCCTCCCTTCGTCCAGTTCCAACCGCTTGTCCGCATACTCCTCCCGCTGACTCAACCCCAGAAACCCTTCGAGCGTTACTAACTCATGCCGTCGTTCTACCCGTAGCAACTCCGCTCGTTCGCCTGCCAAAGCTGTGGTCATAGATTCTTCCTCCATCACCGCTGCCGCCCTCAGCATTCTAGACCAACGCCTTGGCCTGCTGGGTCGGTCTCCATGCCGAGGCCGCCGTTCGTCGGTAGGGGTATCGAAGTTTACCGCGCAGTGCGGGTTACCAACGCAGGGCAAAAAATTCCGCCAGTTTCTTCCAGCCGAGCCGTTTCGCCAGGGCGGCGTACTCCCGCGAAAGCCAGCGGATAGCCCGTTGACCAGGCGCACCCAGCAAGGCAAGAAGAACGCCGCACAACGCACCGCACAGATACCACGCAGCGACCGCGCTTCCTGGGAACACACTCAGCCCTGGACTCCGGGCCCTTTCGAGCAGCCAGGCGATGTACGGCTCCCCCTGGGCAATGAGCCAGGTTATCATCAACCCCACCACAATTCCGAGCAGGCCGACGCTGACGAACGCAGAGAACGCTTCCTCCACGCCATGCGGCGCCGCCACATCTTCCAGGCAGTCCACGCCGCGATCAGCCCCGCGACCGTGAACGTCCCCAGCCAGCGCTACCCGGTGCCAACCTCTTGCTGAACCAATGAAGCGAACGCTCGCCAGTTCCTAGTCCTCTCAAGTCCGCAGAGGTCTGGCCAGGCTAAAAGCAAGCGGAGGAGCGCCCCGGCCAGCCCGAACACCAGGCTGCCCAACAATAAGTAAACGGTCAATTGGAGCTTCGGCTCGGGAAAATCCACACACACTGGCAGGGTGAGTTTTTGGCCCCCATTACCTTCCAGCACCACCTCCGCCTGGTAGTGGCCTGGCCGGGGCAATTCTTGGGGCAGCACTGTCACCGCGAAGCTGGTTTTTTGCGGGCCGTAGATCCAGATCCGTTTGCTTTCCGCTTGCTCCTCAGCAGCGGTCGGCGTAGGGGTGCTGGGCTGCTGGCTCTGGTCGCCCAGGGCTGCTACGCGCAGCCAGTGCACATCCACACTTACCGCAGCATAAACCCATCTCGGATCGGGCGAGCGATATTCGACGACCCGAGTGGTCGCTTCCTCGGATTGTACCGTGAACTGCAGTCGCGTTGGGTTAATTTCGAGGCGCGGCGGCTTGATAACTCCCAGGGCCTCGTAAAACTGTTGGACGGCTGCAATCCCAGGAGCCGTCTCCCCTGCCACCGGCCAAATCCAGTTATTCTGCTCGAACCATTGTCGGACGACTCCCTCGCGCAACAACCGGGCTCCGTCCTTCGCGCGCGTACGCATTTGCGCCGCCAAGTACTTCGGGTCGGCGAAACCGCGAAACGGCTCGTGGGCAAACGGTATCGCTCCCACCTGCACGTCCACAGGAATCTCCGCGATTCCACCGTTGGTCTCTACTATCAGCCGCGTGTGATACGATTGCCCCGCTACTAGATTCGCTGTGGTCACGCTCACCCGGAGTTCCTGCTGCTTCCAGACGCGCAAACGATAGCTGACCGTCTGGGGGTACGACCGCAGCAGTGCGGCGGAAGCAAACTGCTCGTCCGCACTCAGGGGCGCTTCCTCTTTCTGCGCCGCAGGCGTTACCCCCTGGCCGTCGGGCCACGCCACGAGCTCGGCTACTGGAATGCCGTCCGCTGAGGGGGGATGCACGTTGTTGGCAGGTGCGAGCGCCGCGTTCCGCAACGACTGCCGCTTCCCGCTCCGTCCCATCTCCAGCTCCAGGCCCTCCACACTCAGCCAGCTACAACCCTCCAGCCGCAGTCTACCGTGCAAGAGTCTTCTCCCTCTATTCACGATTCGCAACAGCAGCGTCCGGCTGTCGCCTGCAATGACTCGGCCAAATTGGAGATGCCGGGGAGTCAAGTCCAATTCTGGGCGTGCTGCTTCTCTGGTCGGCAACGCGGCCAGAAAAGCATCTAGGGCTTCATCCCAGTCCACGCTTTCCTGCACTGCTCGCCACGCGGCTTGGGCAATATCTGCACGGCCAATGGAAGAAAAGAACTGATGCAAGGCACCCTGACGTAGCAACTCTCGCGCCGTCGGCCAATCTTCCATGCAGGCGGCTACCAGTTCATCAAAGGTACGGCAACGCTGCCCCGAAGGGAAGACGAACTCCTTGCCCAGTTCCCACGGCTCCAGTAACCCAGGCAGCACTAGGTGCAAATCCTGTCCATCGTAATAGCAGTACGCTGCCTCCGATGGACTGGCACGCCGACAGCGCGGACAGAACCGAATCCCACTCATCGTCCGACCAACCCTCCCTCCGCGTCTACTGCACCGACCAGCTATGCTCCTCCCCGCCGCATTCCCGGCCGCCGCCAGTCAGGCAGCAGAATCGCTTCCGGAACCGTCTGCCCTGCTGGAGCCTGCGGCCCAGCCCGCCCCGTCGCTGCTCTCGTATCCTGGCGTACGGCCCGCCGATGAAATACGAGCACCTGTTCTCCTAGCTGGATGCGTGCACCCTCCTTCAGTTCGCAAGCTTGTGCGATGGGCTGGCCATCTACCAGCGTGTGCTGCGGCGGCGCCCCTGTGTTCACGAGAAAATACCTCCCATCACGGACTACCACTTTCGCATGGTACTTTTCGACTTTCATGTCTCGCAGCAGTAGGATATCCACGTGCTCGTCTCGGCCGATTGTTGTCTCCGTCTTCAAGATCGCGAACTCCCGCCCCTCACGCCAACCGCGAATCACCCGCAACACTGCCGGCTTCAACGCCTCCTCGACGGCCGCAATTAGCGACCCGATACAGGCGCCGAGAATGACCAAGCCCACCGCCTGCCCCCATACGTAACTCGTTTCCTCACGACCAAACCAGCCCAGCAGGGCTGCGAATACCGCCCCTCCGATAAACCCACCCACAGTGCCTCCCAACGCGCCGTAGCTCGTCTTCAACCAGGAACGGGCCACCCACCCCTCTGCCAGTCCAACGGCCAAGCCGAACACGAGCCAGCCGAGCCCACGCGCCATCACCCCCGTGCAAGCCCCCGGCAGGATGCCCCAATCTTGGAGGGCGTAGTTTACCAGTTCGCCCAGCATCATCCCGAGGGCCCCGCCAGCGGCTCCCACTAGCAGACCCTGCGTGCCCATACGGAACAAGCGCACCACCGACAGGTCGAGCAGCGCTTCCCAACCCACCACCAAATACCCGACTGCCCCGCCAATTAACGCCCCACCGACGAGCATCTGCCAGTACCAGGGCCAACTCGCATCTAGGGCCAGTCCGAACAACAGCCAACCTACCAGCCCTCCCGCCGCGCCAAACACGCCGTTGTAGTATATTCTCAAGGCCCGTGACATTACTCAGCCCTCCGCCCGCGGCCACTAGCGCTGACCCTGGCTACACTCCGCATGAGGAATTGTATGGCCCAAGCGCCCGATCCACATCCCCTTGCCGATCAAATTCGCGATTTGATCCACGGCTTCCCTGTAGCGGTTACCTTCCCAGTCCAGTGGGGCGAAATGGATGCTTATCGCCATGTCAACAACGTCGTGTACTTCCGCTACTTCGAAAATGCTCGCGCCGCCTACTTTCAGGCTATCAACTGGCCCGAGATCGAATCGCAGACCAGCGTCGGCCCGATCCTCGCCTCCGCGGAATGCCGATTCCGCCGTGCATTAACCTACCCAGACACCGTGACCGTTGCCATCCGAGTCACCCCACCACTGGCCGAAGACCGTTTCAGTATGGAATGCCGCATCATCAGCCACAAACTCCTTGCCATCGCCGCCGAGGCAAAGGGCGTGATCGTCGGCTACCATTATGCCGAACAGCGGAAAGCCAGTCTTCCACCTGAGCTCTGGCAGCGAATCGCCCAACTCGAAGGCTGGCCCGCCCCATCCACGCCAACCGACAGACCAGAGATGAAACAGACGTCTTAAGTTTCCGCCAGCAGGCTATTTACGCCATCGTTTCAGAGCTTTCCTAGCGGGCTGTTTTTTCATAAAATAGTTGTGTGAGCTGTACCGATCAGCCACCTGCACTCCCTGTGCTAAGCGACGACGTCCAGGCGTTGCCAGCCGTGTGGGCAAACGGTTGGCCGATGTCGGCAGCTGTCGTGCAACCTCCCCAGCCTGCCAGCTGCCGTCTTCACCCACCGCGGGACTTACCGATTACCGACATCGAAACACACATGACACACCTTCCTAACATCCTTGAGCTTGCGCGAGTTGCGATGGCCCGTTTACGCAGAGGAGCAACCGTGCTACTACGGTCACACTGAAACGCTCAAAGCAGCCACGCGCGGAAAAAGGAGTCGTGACCCCGTGAAAGCGAAATTTGACCGAGAGGCTTTCTTGCAAGCCGCTAACATGGTCAACTCGGTAGTCCCCAGCCGCACACCGCGTCCCATCTTGGAAAACCTTAGGCTGGCATTAGACGAAGAAGTGGCCCGGCTGCAAGGCACCGATCTGGAAACCATGGCGCTGACGGTCGAGCTTCGCGGTGTTGAAATTGAGGAACCGGGAGAAGTGCTGGTTCCTGCCGCGCGGCTCGTGCAAATGCTGCGGGCTTTGACAGATGAGCAGGTAGTCTTGGAGGGTTCTGCTGAAGGAGTCAAGTTAGCGGGCGAACACAGTGAGTACCAGTTGCCTGTCGAAGATCCGCAGCTATTCCCTGAGATAGCGGTGTTTGAGGAAGGGGAATGCCACCAGATCCAAGCGGAAGTGTTACGTCGGCTCGTAGAACGAGTGGTGTTCGCCAGTGCTCAGGAAAGTTTCCGCTATGCCATGAACGGTGTGCTCTGGGAGCTAGACGGGGAGAAGGTGAGACTGGTGGCAACCGACGGCCGCAGGCTTGCAGTTGCAGACGGCATGGCGGTCCCACATGGGCAGCACAAGCCACAGCAAGCACCCATAGTACCGACACGCGCGATGACCATCCTCGAGCGAAACTTGGGAGATCCGACGGAACCGGTCTTCGTGCGGATTCGCAACCAAGACTGTTTATTCAAGACCTCCCGCTTGACTTTGCATGCGCGACTGGTGGAAGGGCGATTTCCGCCATATCGCGAGGTAATCCCGAAAAATGTGGTGGCGAAAGTTACTCTTACTGCTGCTCCCTTCCTCGCTGCTGTCAAGCAAGCCGCGGTCGTGGCCGATCCGGAGCGAGGCCAGGGTGTGGATTTGACCTTCCAGAAAGGCAGGCTGCTGCTGGAGGCTGCTTCTGGAGATCGCGGCGGTCGGGCCAAGGTCCAGCTGCCGGTTGACTACACGGGAGAAAAGCTGGAGATTCGCTTCAACCCGCGGTTCCTGATCGAGATGCTTTCGGTTCTGGACGCAGATCAAGAGGTGGTCTTCGAATTTCAGGGACGCGAGAAGGCCGCGGGATTCCGCGCAGGCAGCGATTACCTCTACGTCGTCATGCCCATGAGCCGCGAAGCTGGCTAATAGGAGCTGGAGGATGGCTGGCT
Source organism: bacterium HR36 (assembly GCA_002898995.1). Lineage (GTDB taxonomy): Bacteria > Planctomycetota > Planctomycetia > Gemmatales > HRBIN36 > HRBIN36. The sequence continues at coordinate 2,900 of BEIM01000097.1, read as the reverse complement.
CGGCTCAGGGATGCATTACGCACTGAAGCTTGTGGGGCTAGAAAGAGGCTTCCATGAGGAAATCGAAAAAGCACGAGGCGACACGTGAGCCAGCAGGACCCGCATCGTTGGCGGAAGTGGTGGCCGAGGTCTTTTGGCGTCGGGGTCTGCGCCATGCGCAGCGGCGCCAGCAACTGGAGGCCGCCTGGAGCCAAGTGGTTGCCCCGGAATGGGCAGAGCGTATCCGGCTCGGGAGCTGGCGCCGTGGTGTCCTGGAAGTCTGGACGCAAGACGCAGTATTGCTGCATCAGCTGGCTAACTTTCGCGGACAGGAGATATTGCACGCTCTGCAACGCCAGCTGGGCCCAGGCCAGGTGCGGCGCCTGCGCTTTCGCTTGGGCTGAGCGGCGCGTCCAGGCGCACGGAACTGGCTGCAACAGCGCTTTCCCAAAGCCCTAACACAATTTTCAGTCAGGATGCCTATGGACGAGAAAAAGATTGCGATAACCGAGACATCAACGGAGATGGTCGCTGGCACGGACGGGGCTGCGGCAGCACTGGCTCTTAGCGGTGGCGGGCAGCCTACGGATGGAGACCAGGTGGGAGCCTACACCGCTGAGAACATTCAGGTGCTGAAGAATGCGGCCCATGTGCGTGCCAATCCAGGTATGTATATCGGCGATGTAGGTCCACGCGGGTTGCATCACCTCGTTTACGAGTTGGTGCATAACAGCGTGGATGAGGCGATGGCGGGCTTCTGCAAAAACATCCACGTGAAGATTGGCGTGGACGGCAGCGTGACGGTTGCGGACGATGGTCGCGGGATCCCGGTGGGTATGCACCCGACTGAGGGACGCAACACTCTGGAACTGGTGATGTGCGAGGTCGGAGCGGGCGGCAAGTTCAAGAAAGACGTTTATGCCATGTCGGCGGGGCTGCACGGCATCGGTGTCAAAGCAGTCAATGCTTTGAGCGAGTGGCTCGAGGTTGAAGTGCGCCGCGACGGAAAGGTCTATCAGCAGGATTATGAACGCGGCATCCCTGTCAGTGAGGTGCGTGAAATCGGCGTCGCCAAACGAACGGGCACGCGGATCACCTTCAAACCTGACCCAGAAATCTTTGGCGACCTCACCTTCGACTTCGAGACCCTGGCGAGCCGGCTGCGTGAGCTTGCCTTCCTCAACAAAGGCCTGGCCATCAAGGTCACCGATGAACGGGACGGCCGGGAAGAATGTTACCGCTACGACGGCGGCATCGTCGAGTTCGTCGAGTGGCTCAATCGCAATGAAACCACGCTGCATAAGCCTATCTACATCCACGAAGTCCGGGAGGGAGTGTGGATCGAGGTGGCCTTCCAGTACACGCAGGGAGAAGAGGAACGCGTCCATTCCTATGTCAACAACGTGCATACGCCCCTGGGTGGGACGCACCTCACTGGTTTTCGCGCGGCCTTGACGCGGACGGTGAACTTTTACGCTGGTCGAGAAGGCCTCGTCAAAGAGGGACTCAATCTTACTGGGGAGGATTTCCGTGAAGGCCTGACAGCGATCGTCAGTGTGCGCGTGGCTCATCCGCAGTTTGAGAGCCAGACTAAGGTGCGGCTCAACAACCCAGAAGTAGAAGGCATTGTGAGCAGCGTGGTCAACGAGCACCTGAGCCGCTTCCTCGAGGAAAACCCGCAAGTCGCCAAAAAGATCGTGCAGCGGGTAGCCCTGACAGCAGAGGCCCGCGAAGCCGCCGCACGCGCCAGAAAGCAGTTGAAGGAGAGGAAGAATATCCTCAATAGCAACGGCCTGCCGGGAAAACTGATGGATTGCACCTCCAAGGATCGCGATGAGTGCGAGCTTTTCCTGGTCGAAGGCGATTCTGCTGGAGGTTCGGCGGACGGCGGGCGGGACCGAGTTTTCCAGGCGATTTTGCCGCTGCGAGGCAAGATCCTCAATGTCGAGAAGGCCCGGATCGAAAAGATGTTGGCCAACGACGAAATTTGTAGCATCATCGCCGCCGTGGGGACGGACATCGGCGAGGACCAGGACGTCAGCAAACGCAATTACGAACGCATTATCATCCTCACCGATGCGGACGTGGATGGCAGCCACATTCGCACCCTGCTCCTGACGTTCTTCTACCGCCAGATGCCCCGTCTGATCGCCGAAGGACACGTTTATCTCGCTCAGCCGCCCTTGTACAAGATCACCGAGAAAAATCAGGTCCGTTACGTGCAGACGCAGGAGGAAATGAACCGCGAGCTGCTGACCCGTGGGCTGAAAGGCGCCAAACTGCGGCAGGTCGAACCGCAGCGCGCATTCGAGGGTGATCAACTCCGCCAACTCGTGGAAGTGCTAGCGCAGTTGGAAGAGGCCATGCGTATTCTGGAAAGGCGCGGGTTCAGCCTGCCCGTATTGCTGAGCAAAGCACAGCACACGGAACGCGGCTGGCAACTGCCCCAGTTTCGTGTCGTGCTGGGTACCCAAGAATTCTGGTTTTCGAATGCCGCTGAAGTAGATGCGTTTGTGCGTGCAGAACGGCAGCGTCGTGGTCAGGACCTCGAAGTCGCCGACGAAGCTGCCAGCCAGACTCAAGCGGAACAGAGCCGGGAGCGGGTTGTCGCCGAGTCAGAACGGAGCGGTGTGCGTCAGCCTGCCGCACAGGAAACCATCGAAGTCCAGGAACTGCACGAAGTGAAGGCGTTGGCGCGGAACTTGGAAAAACTTCACCAACTCGGGCTGGAAGCCGACTCCCTGATGCCGCCCCGCTCCGTGGCCGGCCAGGAACCTGCGCCGCGCTTTTTCCTAGACAGCGATGGCAAAACGCATCCGCTGCTCCATCTGCGCGACCTGCCCGGGTTGATTCGGCAACTCGGTGAAAAGGGCCTAACCATCACCCGCTTCAATGGTCTGGGCGAAATGAATCCCGAAGAG
>BEIM01000096.1 GCA_002898995.1 bacterium HR36 | reverse complement strand
CCTCGGCCGCTAACACACCTCGCCCACCGCCCCCGCGCTTTCCATGTCCCCGAACATGCCAACGCCCCTCAGCGATTGCGGCAAAAGTCGCCGCGGCAAGGAATCATCAAGACGGGAGCGCAAGGTCGGGGCTTAATCCCCGCCTAGGTTGCGGCTGGCGAGGAATCATCAAAACGGGAGCGCGAGGCCGAACATCCTGGGGCACCTGAGTCGCCGCGGAGAGAGGGTGTAAAAGTGCCCCGTATTCTCGTGCCCACAGGGACGCACATCCCAGCGCGTCCGAGCAACCACGGAGCAAGCCTAAACTGGAGCTAGGTGCGTTCGCGGAGGAAGGCGACCTGGGCCACGGAGCAAGTCTACACTGCAGCTAGGTGCGACCACCCGCTTCTGTCGAACATCCGAGGGCGCCTGAGCCACCACGGCGAAAGAGCCGCCGAGCTTAAAGTGGTGGTTGGAGGAATTCGTGCGACAGCGCAGGCCGAGGACAAGAGGATATACCCCAGCGCGACTCACCGAAATGCGCATGCTCCGTGAATGCGGGACTGGATTGACAAGGTGAAAGCGACATCTTTGATACGCAATTTGGCGATGCGTCTGCCTCAGCTTGTGATTCTATGAAGCCGCGGGCCAGCGGAATCCACTGGTCAACGGTGGTGATGGGAAAAGGAAAGCGCGGCTATGAGAAAGCCGCTGGCGCACCCGCGAGTTATTCGGGAGAAGTGGCATTGAGTAGGGCAAGTAGCTTACGCTGTGGCGAACTCCAAGTGAAGCGAGGAAGTAGGGCAGAGTTGCACCAACGGGCGGATTGATGTGTAGGCGTGAGTTTCACGGTAGTGGAGCTGGAATCAGCGATCGCGAGCCAAGCTTCCATGCGAAAGCGAAACTGGGTCACCGCGAAGCGGACGGCGCCGAGGCAGTGTGAGGGAGTAACGCGCAGACCGGTCAATTCTCGAGCAATGCGGATAGCGGCTTGGTGTGAGGATTCGCCGGGATGCGTTGGGGCGTGGGGAAACTCCCACAACAGTGGCCAGCGGTTGGCCTGGGAAGCGCGTTGCAGCACGAGCCAGCGGTCGCCCCGTCGAATAAGCACAACCAGTTCGTCCACGTATCGAAAATGACGGAGCGATGGCGGAACAGGGAAGTCGCGGACGCGGTTGAGGCGATGAGCCAGGCACATGGCCGCTACTGGACACCGTAAGCAAAGCGGTTGTCGCGGCAGACAGATAGTAGCGCCCAGCTCCATAATCGCCTGGTTAAACAAGCCGGGACTTCGAGCAGGCAGCAATTCTTCGGCGACGCGCCATAACCACTTCTGCACGTTGCGATCCGATAGGGGCCGGGTGCAGGCAAAAATTCGTGCATAAACGCGGGCGGAATTGGCTTCAATTATGGGTAGGCGGAGATCAAAGGCTTGCGACAGAATTGCGTGGGCGGTGTAGCGACCGATGCCGGGTAGCTCTTGCCACTGCGCAGGGTCGCGCGGGAATTGGCTGGAGTGGTCGCGTACGAGTTGCTGGGCTGCGTTGTGTAACAACAATGCCCGGCGATAGTAACCTAGCCCCTGCCACAGATGCAACACTTCCTCTACCGAAGCCCGAGCCAGTGATTGCACATCAGGAAAAGAGCGGAGGAACCTGACGAAATATGGGACGACAGTGGCGGCTTGAGTTTGTTGCAGCATGACTTCACTGACCCAGATGGCGTAGGGGTCACGAGTGCGACGCCAGGGAAAGTCTCGTGCGTGGCGCACAAACCAGCGGCATAGGCTGCTACGAAACCGGCGGGCAAAACTACGCTGCGGTAAGTCAGGAAACTGCACGTATTCAGTCGTGCTGGATGACCGCTGCGGAATTTTTGAGTGGCGCTGATACCCCGCGGACACGACGACACGCTGCCTATAGACTTCTGCGCTTCCCCTTAGCCGGGAGTCCGCGGCCGGCGCAAGTACTTTTCGAGAATGGCCTTGGCTGCCTCCGAGGTAGCCTTGGGATCGTACTGCGGTTTGTTAGGAGAAGTTTCGCCCTTCTTGCTAGGAGCGGTGGGATTTTGCAAAGAGGTCTCGGCTGACTTCGGTATCTCCAAAATAGTGCTGCCGCCCAGGTCTTCTTTCGACTGTTCACTGGGAGCAACTGGCTGGCCCGTGTTCTTGTCCACATTCAGAAGCAACTCTTGAGCGATCAAGTCTTCCAAATCCTTGCCCGATTCCTTGCTGCTCGCTGATTCGACAGCTTTGGCCGGCACCGACGGTGTCTCGGCAGCTGACGAACTGGGAGCAGCTCGCACTTTGCCCGAATCAGTAACCTTCGGCACTTTCGGCGAGCTGTCGCTGGGTTCCAGCACCAGCTTCACCTTGAAAAGCAACGGCCCGACTTTGAATTCGTCCCCATCCGCCAGTTCGATCTCGCCTTTGAGCAATCGGCCGTTGTGGTAGGTGCCATTCGTGCTTTCAAAATCCTTCAGAAAGGCTTTACCCTCACGAATCAGGATGGCGCAGTGCCGCTTGCTCACCAGCGGGCTCACTGGCCGCAGATGACAGTCGGGGTCGCGGCCAATTAAAAACTGCGACAGGCGGATGGGGATCTCCTGATAACCCCCTTGCGGACGTTTCACCATCAATGTCAACTTCATGGTTTGCTCCCGGCGTTGAGGCAACCTCCATGTTCACCGTGCCCTCGAGGCGACGGCGGTTGCTTGGCCCCTCTTCCTGCTTACCTCTTCTCTGTTGTCCCCGGGCTGGCCTGAGTTGTTATATTGCCAGTGCCTGAGTTGGCTAACGGCAGACAGCGGGCCAGCTATAGCGCATTGTAAAAATCCGGGAGTGGTTTTCAAGAGTCCCAGTACAAAAAAAACGCACTGCTCCCGATTTGCGAGCTAGAAAAGCTCCGTTAAAGCAAAAAGCCGGGAGGCTCTTCCCGGCTTGTGCAGATGCGATCTTCGGTTGCCCGCTGGAGCGTGCGCTGATTTACTTGGACACTGAATATGTCATCAAGTCCACTTCAACCTGCTCGCCAGCACGGAAGGTAATCTGGCGCTCGATCCGTTCACCGCTGGGCAGTTCGGCGGTGAGGGTGTAATAGAAAGCTCGGCCGCTAGGGAGTTCCGGGGTGATGAAGGTGCGCCGCGCTCCTGTTTGTTGGGTAGCCTGGCCGTCAATGTAGAGCTTCGCATCAGCAGGCACCAGAACTACCAGGCTGGCTTTGGTGCCGAGGTCGGCTTTCTTTTCCGCAGGCTTCACGGGGATTTTTTCGGGCTTTTCGGGCTTAGCAGGCTTTTCGGGCATCGGATGATGCGAAGGCGCACCGACGCAAGCGGCCCCAACGCAAGCGGCCCGATGACGATGCAGCCGGCTCAGCAGCCCGCCGTGGCAAGCGCCGTGGCAGGCAGCAGCGCCATGACAAGCGGCAGCGCCATGGCAAGCAGCAGCCCCGTGGCAGGCGCCATAGCAAGCTCCAAAGCAAGCCAGCCGACCGTGCAACCGGCTCAAGAGACCTCCGTGGCAGGCAGCGGCGCCATGACAGGCAGCAGCGCCATGACAGGCGGCAGCTCCGTGGCACGCGCCCGCGCACGCCCCGCCGAAGAAGGTTGCGGGCTCCGCGGCACTGACATTCAGCGCGACGAGCAGGGTGAGGCTATACATGGTGCTTGACCCTCCTGTGAGACCTGGTTTTGCCTAATTACTGACGCCAGTCTTCCCGATGAAGACTGGACAATCTGCGATTGCCAGGGAAATTACTCGTTCTGTGATGATATTAGCAAGCGAAGCCTCCGGCGTCAACTTGCTTTATAGATTTTTCCCAAATTGCCCCTCGCCTGGGCTCGGCCCATGCTCTTTTTTCGGAACAACTGGCATAGTCGGTCCTGAGACTACCAAACGGGCGGTTCACCAGTGTGACTCCCAAGCGCCTGCACTAACCACGCCATCTGGCCAATGTGATTATTCATGTGGGCTGCGCAGACGACCAACAGGCCAAACTGCGTCAAAATGGGATGGCGGTCGGGGAACGTTACTGGCCGCAGCATGGCTGTTTCGTCCATGCTTTCGATGGTTCGCACGACTAAGTCAACCGCTTCACGAAAACGCTGCAGTACTTCGTCGCGGGGATAACGATTGGGGTCAGTGAACTCCAGCTGCCGATTCCGTACGTAGCCAGTTCCAGCAATGCCAGCCCCAATGTAATGGTTCAAATTGCCGGTCAAATGCAGCACCAAATGACCTAGACTGTTCCCGAACGCGAAGGGTCTGTGCCAGAATTTTTCCTCGGGCACGGCCAGAGCATGGCGTTCGACACGCTGAGCCAGATGCTGGAAGTATCGGATCAACTCGCTCTTTACATTGTCGAAAAGGCCTGCGGTCTGCCCTGGGTTCTGCGAGGTGCCATACATCACTACTGACCTCGGTGTTTTGCAGGCATCGGTGCCTAAAAATTCAGCACCTGTCAGGGTTCCGTTCAGCGCAAGTCTTGAACACGTGGGATTTTTTTAGCAATTTTGGCAAGAAAAACCAGGGAGTTGCCGATATGCGAAATTGGACTTGCATTTGCTCGGTGGTATGGCATAAAATTTTCTAGCGAGGGCGCAAGGTAAAGAGGCAGATCGGCATACGAGGGTATTCCGGGGCTCAAGGATGAGTCCCACCCATAGGGCAAGGGATGGCCGGTGTCGGAACAGAGGAACGACCCTCGACCCGCCTGGAAGCGATCCCGTCACGGATTCCCTCCCCTCGGAATTCTGGCCGGTCGGCCTGTCGGATTCTCCCCCATGGAAGGCTCTGAACACTGATTCTGCGCGCTACGCTCGCGCGCCTAACTGGAGGAGTTCCCATGTTCGAGCTTTCGTTCCTGGCCAGTTCGGTGCTGCTCTCGAGTCAAATCGAGAGCTGGTTCTGGATTAGTCACTTGGGACACCCGCAGTACCGATGGCGCGAAAAGGCCCAGGCGGAACTGACTGCCCGCATTTCTGCTGCCGACGGTTTCTTCCTCGCTCTACACCTGGAATATGCTGCACAGTCCCCACATCCCGAGATCGCACGCCGCGCTCGTTTGGTCGTGGGCCAATTCTATTGGCTGGAGCCTTCCAACTACTTGGCCATGCCTTGGATTGACATGCTCCCCGAGGATTGGTCCGACCGCAAAGCCATTATCGAGCACTACCTCTACCGTGCCCGACAAATGCTGGATACTAGTTATTATCGCGCCGACTGGCCCGATTACCGCTTGGCCACCTCTTTGTATGTCCACGATCTGTTGCGCCAGGGAATGCCTCGGCATCTGGTGCAGCAGCTGCTAGATATCATGGTCGCCAGGGAAATCGCCTACCGCCAAAGCCGCGGCATGCAACCACTAATGAGGGAATGAGGTTGCGTGGCCCTTAGCTGGGTGCCAAGGCTCCAAAACAGCCTCAGCGGTTGTCGCAGCGTCGCGGTGCTTGCAACCAAGTGCTTGAAACCATAAAAGCGCTTTTGCATCATTGTCCGCTGCTCTAGGGCGTAAGTTGCCTGAAATTTCCTATGAGGATGGCCCGGCATCAGCCGTGCGGATTGTTCAGCAGCACAGCGAATTCCAGAACGCTACGGTAGGCCCGGCAGCAGCTTTGTTACACTCAGGTGATGGCGACGAAAACGCGCTGGATTCCGAAGGCGGACCGACTAACGGGTGCCGCCGACCATAACAGCGCCATCGAATAACCTCATCCTGCACAAGTGGCGCAACCGATATTGTTAGCAAGACCGTAACGCTTTTGGCTGGCTGCGAGCACGTTCAGGCGGAGCAGAATGTCTTGGCCCGGGCGCCGACGGAGAATCATCCGTGCTGCGAACGTGCCAAGTGATTAGCAGCCTCATTTCTGGCACTCTGCTGGCATGGACCGGTTGCCAGCCCCGTTACGCAATTCCGCCGAGATGGATAGGAGCTCAAACAGCCCATCCCAGCTATGTTCCAATCGTCAATCAGACGGCCAGCCTACCTGACCGTGTACCGCCAACTGGGCAGCTGACCAAAGGGAGTTGCCAGAGATGGAAGGTGCTTGGCGAGGATAAGAATCCACCCAGAGTCGCAGCGACGCAGGCGCCTGCGTTACTCTCTCCGCCTGGAACGCCGCACCAACCCTTGCCCATTAATTTGCCGACCGCTTTGCAATTGGCAGGCGTAAACCCCTTGGACATTTCGTTACCCGTTCAACGGCTAGAAGCATCTCAGGCCCCGCTCGATCATGCCAGCGTGTTTTGGCTAACCGCGTTGATGCTGGGCGGAGATTATTTTCGCCATGACGGTCGCATTCAGGATGTGGCTGGACACCTCTTTGATACCTGCAATCAGCCGCTGATGCTGGGCGTTTCACCGGGGATGATTTTCTCCGTGGCGGATGCCATTTATGCATCACTCGTGGCGCGACAGGTGGTGGCTGCACGAGAAAACGAGATACAACTGGCCCGCAACGATGCGCTGTTAGCAGCAGCGGAAGCCTGTTTTGCTATCCAGCAAGCGCGGGGCGAAGTGTTGGGCTTGGCCGGGACTTTGCAATTGACGCAGGAACTGGCGCAACGTGTCGAGAAGTTGGCGGCGGAGGGTTTGGTGCCGTCTTTAGAGCGAAGCCGCGTGGCGAGCGACCTGGCGCGACGGCGTCAGGCCTTGGAAAGGGCCTATGAGCGTTGGCGTCTGGCCAGTGCCGAGCTGAACCGCTTGTCGCGGCTCGACAGCATGACCGTGGTCACGCCTCTCGAGCCGCCCCTATCTGCGCATTGTGTTGCTCGACGGCCAGCGTGATGTCCGCGAACTGCTGAAGATCGCTCTGCGAAACCACCCCGAGTTAGCGCCGCAGCGCGCTCTCGTCGAAGCCACCCTCGCCCAAGTTCGCCAGGAACGAATTCGCCCTCTTGTCCCTAACGCGGTCATTCGCGGCGGAGAACACTAATCCCGGCGGCACGCTGGCTGCGGGCTATTTTGGCGGCGGATTAAATGACAGCCTGGATGCCTTCGGCTGGCGCAATACCTTTGATTTCCAACTCCTTTGGCAGTTTGAGAACCTCGGCTTGGGCAACGATAACGTTGTGTGTTTGCGGCAAGCAAGTCTAGACGAAGTCAGACATTGCTTTGAAAGGCGCTTTTGCGACTGAGTTCCCCCTCATAAGCTCATGCGTTATGGCAGCAACCAAGCGGGGTTGGCAATCTCACCTTTCAGAACTCTTTCTTCAAGCCAAACGCGCTCTGTGGCATCGCAGATACGGCGTAGATTGATCTCCTGAGGAGTGGGAAAGGCGACCACGGTGCGGATCGGCACCAACACAAAATTGCCGTGCCGCAGCACCAGCAAAACAGGAGTTGCCGGTGCGTCTGGGCGATTAACGAGGACCGCCAGGTCTCGTCCTGGGGCGAAGAAAATGCCATCAACAGCGAAGATGACATCGCCCGGCAACAGATCTGGATTGCTACTCGATTGCACCTGGACCACCAGATAAGAGATGCCCAATTGATCTACATAGATCCGTTTGATAGGCTGGATACCCAGTAACCGTACTGCGCCGTTGTTCCAGGCAAAGGCGCGTCTTTCGGCAAGGGCCTTGGTCATCTCGAGATGGATCAAAGTAACATACGCAGTTTCCGCATCCAGATTTTGCGTAGAGTTCAGCCCGCCTGGCGCGAAGGCACTCGAATCGAGCGAGGATTGCTGTTGGCGGCGGAGAAATTCTTCGACCAATTGCTGTATAATCTCTTCTCGAATTTCCCGCCACAGAGACGGACGAGTGGAAGGGGCTTTCCGATTGGCAGAACCGCCTTGGGTTGGTACTGGGGAGACAGCGTTGGGTGCAGCAGTGGGTTTAGCTGCAGCAAACGCCGGCTTGGGAGCGGATGGGACGGCATGTTTGGCCGGAGGAGCAGCAGGCTTAGCGGGAATCCTAGCACCAGGCCGACAGCCGACCATCACTAGCGACAAGACCAAGCAGGCTACGATTCTTCTCATGGCCAGGACTCCAGTATTGTTGGCAAAAATCGAGAATGGGCGTTTCCTCAAAACCTCCTCTTTAGCCCTGCCGATTGGCAGACCATTCCCCGCGACGTTCTGGGATCAATCTCTCTCTGTTCCTAACCGATGTTGCTGCATCGGACTGTTCTACCTTCGCAGCGTAGGCAGGGGCGACCAGCGGTCAAGCGACGCTCGATTAGTTGTGCTAATACTGTGCGTCGTTTTGTCGGGGGGATCTTCAAGAGCGAAGGAAAGCAAACAATTCATGGGCATTGGATCCACCGGGGTAAAAAGCAGCAGAAAACTCGTTAGCAGCCTCACTGCCGCAGGCTCACTGGTGTTCGCCGCAGCATCTTACCGGATAACATAAAATAACATAAAAGGACAGATCCGTCGAAGCGAAAGAGTGCTAAACGAGGGCTGGCATTATGGTGCGCTCAGCGACGCGCTTGGTCTTGGCTATCGTAGCATTAGCGGTGATTTTCTTCCTCGAAGGATCGAAGCGCGAAAGGGGCCTGGCCCAGGGTTCCAGACCGGCACCGCTAGCTGAAGGGCAAAAACCTGGAGTTCCACTGCCGCCGCAACAAGGCCCGTATTCGCCGCAAGAGGCACGGAAGCTGTTCCAGCTGGCCGACGAACGATTGCAAATCGAGCTGGTAGCGTGTGAGCCGACTATTCAAAGTCCTGTCGCTATGGGCTTCGACGAACATGGCCGGCTGTGGGTGGTGGAGATGCCCGATTATCCGAATGGTCCGCCGGCCGGTCAGGCACCCGAAGGGCGCATCAAGATCGTGACCGATCGTGATGGGGACGGCTTTTATGAAACCGCCAGCGTATTTGCGGAAGGCCTGCTGTTCGCCAATGGTTTGCAGCTGTGGAAAAACGGCGTCTTCGTAACCAAGGCCCCCGAGTTGCTTTATCTGGCGGACACGCGCGGCAGCGGAAAAGCCGACCAGCGGCAGGTTCTTTATCGCGGATTCGCCGCCGAAAATCCGCAGTTACGGGTGAGTTTTCCGACGCTGGGCTGGGACGGCTGGATCTACTGCGCCAATGGGTTGCGCGGTGGCCAGGTCGTCCGAGTGGGAGCTGACGGCCAGGCCCTCGGTACGGCAATTTCCCTCAGTAACGCCGACTTCCGTTTTGATCCGCGCCGCTCCGAGCGCTATGAAGCGTTGACCGGTCCTGGCCAATATGGACTGGCTTTCGATGATTGGGGCGAACGCTTTGTGTGCGACAACCGCCATCACCTGCGCTTGGTGGTATTCGAACAGCGTTACCTGCGTCACAATCCGTACCTGGCGGCACCCTCTCTGCTTTACGACATTTCGGTGCTGGATCGCGAAAACAATCCCAGCGGCGCCGGTGGCCGGGTTTATCCCGTGAGCCGCAATTTCACCACTTCTTCCTTGCACGCGGGGCATTTCTCAGCGGCCTGCGGGATTTTCGTCTATCTTGGCGATGCTTTACCTGCCGAGTACTACGGGGCCGTGTTCACCTGCGATCCGCCTGGCAACCTCGTGCACGTTGAGAAATTACGACCTTCCGGAGCGATCTTCGAAGCGCGGCCGATGTTCGACAAAAAGGAGTTTCTCGCCTCGCCAGACGATTGGTTTCGCCCGGTTTTCCTGACCACGGGGCCGGATGGGGCACTGTACATCGTGGACATGTATCGGGCGGTCATCGAACATCCCGAGTATATGCCGCCGGAATTGCGCCAGCGTCCCGATTTGCTCTGGGGCAAGGACAAAGGCCGCATCTGGCGTATTGTCCGCAAAGACGGCCGGCCGCCCCGCCGATGCGCACAGGGATTAGGCGGTGTGCAGCCACATGATTGCCTGCAAGCCCTCGAGCATCCCAACGG
>BEIM01000095.1 GCA_002898995.1 bacterium HR36 | reverse complement strand
CGTATTCGCTCGTGATCCGGCCATGATTCAGCGCACGATTGACCGACTTAAGCAGTACCAATACATGGCGGACTTCGGTACCTGTGCGGTGTCTTGGCCCCTGCTGGATGAGTGGGAGCGCGACATTATCGCCGGGAAACTGCCGATACGGAAGTTTTCAGGGCGGCGTTCTGCCGAATAGGCCTGTCGTTTGGTGGCTCTGCGATTGCGGCATTACCCAAGCAGGCATGTTGTTGCAGCCGAAATGCTACAGACCGGGTAAAATTTGGGCATACGGTAAGGTGACAAAGTGACAATGGACTCTTTCCCGCCGGTTTACCGCTTGGTACAGCACTGGGAACAACCCGAAATCGGGGATGTGGCAGGTGCAGTGCGGGAAGCGATTTTGTCGTCGCGCTTGCGTTACCGCTTGCATCCTGGGGCGCGAGTGGCTTTAGCGGTGGGAAGCCGCGGCATCCATCGCATTGCGGAAATGGTAGCCAGTGCCGTCAACACGCTCCGCGAACTGGGTGCGCAACCGTTTATTGTTGCAGCCATGGGCAGCCACGGCGGAGCTACCCCGCAAGGGCAACGGGAATTGCTGGCGAGTTACGGCGTAACCGAATCAGCGATGGGAGTGCCCATACGAACCGAGATGGAAGTGGTGGAAATCGGCCGCAACTCCTGGGGCGAGCCGGTCTACTGGGATCGCAATGCCTACCAGGCCGATGCAGTCGTTACCCTTTCCCGTATCAAGCCGCATACCGATTTTCGAGGCCGATATGAAAGCGGCGTAGTGAAGATGCTGGTGGTCGGTTTGGGGAAACGGCTGGGGGCCGAGACCCACCATAAGTACGGTGTGCGGGGTTTGCGCGACTTAATTCCCGAATCGGCCAAGGTGATTCTCGGACGAACACGTTTTGCCCTGGGCTTGGCCATCCTGGAAAACGCCCGCGAACATACGGCCCGCGTTGTTGCGCTCGAACCCGAAGAAGTTTTGGAACGTGAACCTGTTTTGCTGGAGGAGGCTCGCCGTCTCATGCCGCGGATTCCGTTTGCCCAACTCGATCTGCTCATCGTGGGAGAACTGGGCAAGAACTATAGTGGCACCGGTATGGACGTCAACGTGCTCGGTCGGCAACTCGTAGAAGGCGAGCGGGATACGCTCGACCCGACCATAACAAGGATTTGTGTGCTAGATATCAGCCCCGAAAGCCATGGTAATGCGGTCGGTGTTGGCTTGGCCGATCTGACCACGCAACGGCTGCTGGAGAAAATGGACCAACGTGTTACCGAAGTCAACGCGCTCACCAGTTGCTTTTTACTACGTACGAAAATCCCACACGCTTTACCCAACGATCGCGAATGCCTCCTGATGGGATTGCGGACGTGCTGGCAGCCGCAACTTGAACGCGTCCGCCTAGCTATTATCCCTAACACGTTGCAACTGCAAACACTGTACATCACCGCACCGCTGGCCGAAGAAGCGCGTCGCCGGGTGCAAACTCACGACTTGCCCGACGGAGTACGCCTGGAAGTCGCCGATACTCCGATCCCCTTGCCGTTTGATGCAGATGGCAATCTCCTGCAAGAAACGCTTTTCCCCGAAAGTCTCCGTGCTCAGCGGAACCGGGATAGACAACACGTGGTCTAAAACAATAGAAAGTGCGCGTAGCCCGCCCACTGATGCTGGCCTTTGTACATTGGACGAAAAGTTAGTATGACACGACGAGCCAACTGCCCAAACCCACTAATCCGCGCAATTGGAGGACTGACACCATGGCACGCATTCTGGGTCGAATCGCTTTGCTGGGATTGGTTGCTTTAGCGAGCAACTTGCTTTCCGCAGACGCTGCTGCGCAAACTAAGGGCGAGCCGCCTTCCATTGCTGCCGTCCGCAAGAAACTGCAGACTCGGATCAGCGTGGATTTCAAGGAAACCCGTTTGGAGGACTGCCTCAACGAGATCAAAAATCAAGTAGAAGGTTTGAATTTTTACCGTGGGGCCGGGGTGTCGAACAACCTCACGATCACATACCAGGGCAAAGACCAAACGGTTGATGAAGTGCTCCGGGGCATGTTCAAGGGCAAAGGGCTTGGCTATGTCATTCATCGCGCGACAAAAGCGGGCGACCGCTATGATGGCTGGGTGCAAATCGTGCAAGGGGACGTGTTTGGGGAAGTCGATCCGCCGCTAGACGAAAAGCCCACGGCCAAGCCGGCGGACAAGCCCGTGACTAAACCAGACGACAAACCTGCTACGAAATCGCCCACCAAGACCACACCTGATGACCGCGATAAGCAGGAACGCGCTGCCCGGGCCACGCTGTTGTTCGCTAAAGAACTGATCGCCCAAAATGACTTGTCTGGTGCCCGCGAGAATCTGGAACTCATCCTCAAAAAGTATCCCAACACCAAAGCCGCCGAAGAGGCTAAGCAACTGTTGGAAAAAATCAAAAAGTAACAGGTACTGGCTGGCTGCAACAGACGTGCCCGGGATCAGCATGGCGCAAATCGAGTGCCAAGCCCGATCGCTAGCCGTCGTCTTTATGGACTAGCGGTAGATGCCATTGCATGCGGCGGGATAGCTTGTCCTGGTGGTGCAGCCGTATCAGTCAGGAAATCACTTGTCCCAAGGTCCCCGCTGCCAGTGCCTTGTCATTGGCTCGAGTGATTGGCGCGAAGCCCGACGTGGTGTTAGTTCTCAGACGCAGGCGCGCCTTCATCTATCCTCCTGGTGGCTGGCCGCGCAGCGCTTGGATCATTGCCCAAACAACTCTCCACAGAGCGATTTGTCCTGAACATCGCCCCAAGTGCCGCCGCAAGGAGACTTGCCTGGCCAAACAGCTGCAATCACACGTCCAGTCTTCACCAAACAGGCTCGATGTTTGTTGACGTTGGGTGGTTCGGCGCGTATAAGATGGTAGAGGCAATCGGTTGGTGTAAGCGGCAGCCTGGAGAGAATTTCCTCAGCGCTGCAGCCAATGCTTAGGCTAAATAACGCGTGACCACAAAGGAACCAGGTCGAATCCTGAGCCTAGCCTCTCGGCCGGTGACCCAATGAAAGCCGTGTGGCAACGAAGAAGTCAAAGGCCGAGCCGTAAGGATTGTGGCTTTCCCCGCTGATGCCTCAAGAAAGCTGCTGTGGCGCTGAAGGGCTGACTAGCGGTACGCCAACGGATGGCCATAGCAAGTCCCTCGCTGCTGCATAGAAGTGCCGAAGTGGCGGAATTGGCAGACGCGCCAGGTTCAGGACCTGGTGGCCGATAAGGCCGTGTGGGTTCGACTCCCACCTTCGGCATTGGGCGGCCGGAGCGGGAATTGGCTGCTGTAGTGCGAGCATATGTAGGGTGCAGCTGCTGGCACATGGGTAAGGACCGATTGCGGATTGCCACAGTCGGCTCTGCATTGGCAAGCACCAGTGGGCGAGAAGGTTTCGGATACACATTTGCAGGTTATTTCGGTCGCGGAAGTGCAAGCCGAGCTTTGATTCCGAAAGGCAACGCGCAAGAAGCGGCGCTTGCGGAACCCCCGGACCACCACCTAAGTACCTGAGCAGGCCATTTTCGAATTTCTGAAGAATGCGATTGGTATCGTGTGGAAGGGTTTGGGCTGCACTGCAAAGTCTGGTTTTTGGCTTTCGCTCGAAGGCGGTCGGCACACGGTCTAACGTAGTGGTAGCTGGAATGTTCTGCGTTTTCATCATGGTATGCGGCGCCGTCAGAAGGCGGGCAAACAGACGCTGGCCGAATCATGCTCATGCTTGTGTTGGACAACGGTGTAGCTAGCGCAGTGTCCATCAGGGAATCTGCAAGCCGGTTTAGCCAGCTAGTATCTCATCGGCGAACCTCGCGACGCCGTCGGGTGTCCCTTGGAGAAAATTTTTTGAGATTGCTTGACACCCAGAGGCCGATTTTGTATGCTGACACTACGCTGCCGTTCCATACCCAGGGGGGACCTGCACCGAGCTTCAGGCCCATAATCCCGCCTGCAGGGGCGTACCGAAGCCGGCTTCGCAGGAAGAGGAAAGGAGCACGCTATGCTGAAGGTGATGAGCGACCGCGTGCACGGCAACTGCGCGGGGATGCGCCGCCGCGATTTTCTCAAAGCGGGGGTGCTCGGTTTGACGGGGCTGACCCTAAGCGATTTACTGCGAGCGCGCGCTCAAGCGGCCCAAAAGGGACAGGCTGTCAAAAACACCTCGGTCGTTTGGTTGTGGTTGCCTGGAGGTCCGACGCATATCGAAACTTTTGATCCCAAGATGACCGCGCCTGCGGAATATCGCAGCGTAGTGGGAGCGATCAAGACCTGTGTGCCAGGAATCGAGATTGGGGCGATTTTCCCGAAGTTAGCGCAGGTGGCAGATCGCATGGCGTTTGTGCGGTCGTTTGCGCACACGAATTCAGGGCACGCAGGCGGCACACATTTTGTGATGACGGGCTATGACCACATTCCCGCCGACAACGGCGCGCCGCCGATCCGTCCGAGTATCGGTGCGATCGTGGCACGGGTCCGTGGGCCAAACCATCCGCTTACGGGCTTGCCGACGTACGTTCGGCTGGGTGGAATTTACGCGGACGGTCCTGCATGGCTTGGCCCGGCATACGCCCCGTTTGACACTACGGGCAATGCCCGCAACAACATGAATCTGAAAATCAGCCTGCAACAACTCGAGGATCGGCGAAGTCTTCTGCGCTCGCTCGACCGCATTAATCGCGAAATTGACCAGAGCGGTCTGATGGCGGGTTTAGATAGCTTCGACCAGCAGGCGTTCAATCTCATCCTGGGTCGGGCTAAGGATGTCTTCGACCTGAGCAAGGAAGATCCTCGGGTGCGCGACCGCTATGGGCAAGGTCTGGGGCAACAGCTGCTCCTGGCACGCCGGCTCTGCGAAGCAGGGGTCGGGTTTGTCACCGTGACTTATGGGGGCTGGGATCACCATGGTAACATCAAACAAGAACTCGAACGCCAGGCCCCGCAATTGGATCACGCTGTGGCGACCTTCGTCGAAGATATTTACGCCCGCGGGCTGGGTCAGCAAATCCTGCTTGTGATCACAGGAGAATTCGGCCGGACGCCGCGAATCAACGGTAGTGCGGGTCGAGACCACTGGGCACCGCTGAGCACGTTGGCACTGTCCGGTGGCGGACTGAAGATGGGCCAGGTCATCGGGGAATCGAACGCCAAGGCCGAAGTGCCGAAGTCCACGCCCATCACGCCGCAAGACTTGATGGCGACGATCTTCCACGTGCTCGGCATTGACCCGCACATTCAATTCCGCGATCCTAGTGGCCGGCCGGTGTACATGATTGAGCGCGGCCAGCCGATCGCCGAATTGATCTAGTCCGTTTCACCGCCGAGTGCTGAGGTAATCCCAAGCGAATACGCGACGTCGCAACGGGTGGTGGGTAGACCGCCCGTTGATTTTGCGCCCGGATTGCGGAAATCGCAAATAGGTACCGCGTATTTCTAGGCGACCGTTACCGTTATTCCACGACGAGATTTAGTCCCCCGAAAGCAGTTCCGAGCTCTGAAAAATCGGTTGCCCTGGCATTGATTCAGTGCGATGACCCTGCTGCCGGCAATTGGGTAGCGAAACAGGTCTCGGGCCTGTTCCGGCCTGGTCGGATTGTCGCACTGCGGATTAGTCGAACCAGGCTTCGTTTTGCGGCGGCCCGAAGCCGCATACCAGCGGAGAAAAACCAAGCTGCCTTTTGCCTGATGCCGGGGCTTATAATAGAATTGAAAACCAGCTGGCTGATGGGGGAGGTTTGGTTATGTCGGAATTGCAACCTGCGGGATCGGCCCATGTTGGGACGGAAAGCTCGTTGTCGCCAAGTTTGCTAGAACGTTTGCAGGATCACAGTGAGATGGCCTGGCAGCGTCTGGATTATTTGTATCGGCAAGTGGTTTGCGGCTGGTGTCGGGCTGCGGGACTATCTGCTGCCGATGCCGAGGATGTAACGCAGTGGGTGTTCCAGGCGGTTGCCAGCCACATCGGGCAATTTCGCAGGCAGCCGGGATGGAGCTTTCGCGCCTGGCTATGGACGATCACGCAGAACAAGCTGCGCGATCACTTTCGCCGTGCGTCGCGACAGGCAGCTGTCCCAGGTGGCACGACTTTCCAGGAAATGTTGGGCAACGTGCCCGATTCCTGCTCGGCACTGGAAACGACATCACCTCCGCCCCCATCTCAGGAAGAAAGACAAGAGTTGTTGCGGCGGGCTTTGGAACTGCTGCAGTCCGAATTCGAGCCGCGTACCTGGCAAGCTTTCTGGAAGCTGGTCATCGAAGATAAGACCGCCGCCGATGTCGCCGCCGAGTTGGGTATGAGCAAAGGGGCGGTTTACGTGGCCAAGTCGCGGGTACTGAAACGGCTGCGCGAGGAGTTCGCCGATTTACTGGAATAGTGTCCGGCCATGACCGATTCAGGATGTCCTAGTTCGGAATGGCTGCAAGCTTTTGCCGAGGGTAAATTGGCTGGTCGCGCCTACGAGGAGGTGGCAGCACATGTTGAAAGGTGTGCTAGCTGTCAGGACCGCTTGGACGAACACAAGCCTACGCCTGATGGATTGATGGCGGCTCTCCAGCAACTCGGCAAGACTAATCTAACGCCGCCCTGGGCTTTGCCTAACCCAGGCGATGATGCCGATAAAGTGAGCCGAGCCGACCCTACGCTGCCAGGATCAGACCCGGAGATGCCGGCCCCGGAAGGATTCGAGTTGGTGGAAGTGATCGCCCAGGGCGGGATGGGGGTGGTTTGGCTAGCGCGTGATACTCAGCTGGGCCGCTATGTGGCGATAAAAACGCTGCTGCCCTCCAAGCGGCAGCGCGCCGATCTGCTGGAGCGCTTTTTAGAGGAAGCCCGCCTTACTGCTCAGCTGCAGCATCCTGGCATTCCGCCAGTTTATCAGATGGGTGTTCTGGCCGACGGTCGCCCATTCCTGGTCATGAAACTGGTACGCGGCCAAACCTTGCAACAGCTGTTGCGGAGCCGCACTGACCCGCGGGATCGTTGGGCTTTCTTTCTCCAGGTATTCGAGCAAGTCTGCCAGGCCGTCGGCTATGCCCATAGTCATCGGGTGATTCACCGCGATCTCAAACCTGGCAACATTATGGTAGGCTCACATGGCGAAGTGCAGGTAATGGATTGGGGACTGGCTAAGGTGTTAGGAGATGTGGCGACGCCCGTGCAGGTTGCTGCCGCCAGGGCCGAAGCGACCATGACCGCCATTCACGGTGCCGAGTGGCGGAGCCAGACGCAGGCGGGTGCTGTGATGGGCACCCCAGCTTATATGGCACCAGAACAAGCGGCGGGACAAGTGCACTTGGTGGATGCCCGCAGCGATGTTTTCGGTCTGGGAGCGATACTCTGTCAGATCCTCACAGGCCAGCCACCATACATTGAAGACGACCCTGAAGAGGCGCGCCTCAAAGCGCTGCGCTGGGAGATTGACGATGCTTACAACCGCCTGGCGCGTTGCCAGGCAGAGCCGGAAATCGTTCAGTTGTGCAAATGGTGCCTGGCTTACCGTCCGGCCCATCGGCCAGCCGATGCCACGGTGGTCGCCCAGGAAATCAGCCGCATTCGGCATACTGCTGAAGAACGCGCCCGGCAAGCGGAGTTGCAGCGTTCTCAAACGCTCGTCCGTTTACAAGAAGCCAAAAGGCGCCGGCGGTTGCTGTGGGCTATGTCGAGTATCATCATCCTTGTCTTGGTCATTGCTCTGGGCCTGGTCTCCTGGCAAATGCAGCGAGCACTGCAAGCAGAACAAACCGCACGTGCAAACGAGGAACAAGCTCGACTCGCCGAACGCCAGGCGGCGGAAAACCTCCAATTGGCTCTAGCAGAACGCGAAGCGAAAGAAGCAGCCTGGGTCCAGGAGAAACAGGCACATGCCTCTGCCCGGCAAGCCCGCGACCAAGCCTTGGAAGCCCTGCGGTTACTGACTCACGACATAGTGGACCAACAATTGGTTAAACAGCCGGAATTGACCCAACAACAACGTGCCTTTCTCCAGAGTTTGGTTGTCCATTACGAACAACTGGCGCAGGTTGCAGCTGGAGACAGTGAGGGGCTGGTCATTCGGGCCGAAGGTTACTATCAGGCCGCTCGATTGCGCTACTTGCTGGGGGAATTGGACGAAGCGGAATTGCTATACCGTCAGGCCCTGGAAGCGTTGCGGCGTGCGGAGCCCCAGCTTTCCGAAGGCTCCAGGGTGCAACGCCAAGCGGCGCATATCTGGCACAATCTGGGCATTTTGCTTCGCCGTGCGGGACGTTTGCCCGAGGCGGACGAAGCTCATCGCCAGGCCGTCGCCATAGCTCGCCAGTTGGTTAGCCAGCATCCCGAGCAGTCTGGGCACTACTTAGTGCTGGCAAACGTGCTCAATAGCCTAGCCAACTTCCTGGAAGATCAGGGGCGCAGTGCTGAAGCGGAAAGGACGTACCTGGAAGCTATTACGTTGTTGCGCCAGGTTGCTGACCAGCACGCCGCTCCACTAGAAGTGCAAGAGCACCTGGCCATGTTACTGAACAACCTGGCTAATCTTCTCGACGAAACTGGCCGGCCTCGGGAAGCTCTCGAGTCCTATCGTCAAGCCATCGCAGCCATCGAAAAGCTGGCGCAAATGAATCCGCAACGCCCCGACTTGCAGCAACAACTGGGGCAGCGATGCTCCAATCTCGCAGCAGTCCACGGAAAGCTCGGTGAGCACACCCAGGCCGAAGCCGCCTATCGCAGGGCACTTGCTACTTTTCGCCTGCTGGTGAACGACTACCCGGGCCATGCAGAATATCGCCAGGACTTGGCGCTGTGCCTGAATGGTTATGCCAACTGGTTGTTACAGCGGGGTCAATGGGAACTAGCGGAGTCCACCTTTACCGAAGCCGCGGCCATCTATGAACAATATCTGCTCAAGCGGTTTCCAAAGCACCTCCAATGGCGTCAAGAATTGGCCATGTGCTACGCCAACCTGGGTGTGCTCTGTCGTCAGAGAAGTCGCCTTTCAGAAGCAGAGGAATACTATCGCAAGTGCCTGGATTTGCTCCACCAATTGGCTCGGGAATGCCCAGATCACGCGGGCGTTCAGAAAGACCTTGGCCGCGCTCACTACAACATGGCTGTTTGCCTGGCGGCGCGACAACGCTTACCAGAAGCGCGGATGGCCTGCACAGAAGCTGTCATTGCCTACCAGCATCTAACGCAAACGGCACCGAGGTACGCGGAAATCCGTAGCATGCTGGGACGTTGTTGGCTTTTGCTGGGCAACATCGAATCGGACTTGGGGCACATGACAGAATCGTTGGCTTGCTACATTCGCGGCGTCCGCGTTTTGCAACGCGTGGTCGAAACCGCCCCCGACGATGCGAGTGTCCAAGGCATCCTTGCGGACGCTTATAGCGCTGTGGGCGAGAGGGTGAGTGTATTGGGTAGGTCGGACGAGGCAGAAGCGTACCTCTTGAAATCCCTAGCTTGTGCCCGTTCATGGAACACGCATCAAGCCGATCCGGGATTTCGCGCGTACTTGATAGCTGGCATCCTCGCGAAGCTGGCCGCGGTGCACCAGCGGGCCAACAACTGGGGTAGAGCTTATTCCTACCTGGAGCAGGCGGCTGAGGAAGTGCACCGTGCTTTACAAGCCGCCCCCAGCAAGGCCGAATATCGGCAGCGCTACGGGCAAGTTTTCACAGCCTGGATATTGACGAGCGCACGTTTAGGGAAACACGAGGCTGCGCTGGACCAGGCCAGACGCTTGGAAAACGCGGGATGGGGAACCGGGCCAGACGCCTACGAGGCGGCTCGAGCACTGGCCCACTGTCTCGCCATTATCGAGCAGGAGGCGGCACTTGCCCGCGAGGAGA
>BEIM01000094.1 GCA_002898995.1 bacterium HR36 | reverse complement strand
GTGGCTTCCTTGACACTGTCTTGCACGTCGTTTTTTAGCTCGTTTCTGAGCATATCCCGCATAGACGCTTGGTCCCGCTCGAGCTTTGCTACCACTGAATGCAATTCCTGTCTTAGTTGCTGATTCTCGCGTAACGTAGTAAAGCTTATAAAGCCCAACGTTACTGTAAGAGCAAGGCTGAGGAGCGCGAGCATGACCAGCCACCAGGGGGTGCGGGAAGATTGGCGAGAAGCAACAGTGGGAGGGGGAACCGTTGGCGGTGGAGCGGGTGGCGGATGCGCCGCCGTAACGCCGGTACCTGCGCCTGACGCCGAAGCGTGGCCTATGCCGGGATTATGCCGGATGGGGCCGCCGACCTGGATTTGAGAAAGCGGCGCCGACGTGATGGGTACCGGATCATCGGCGGCCAGCAGCCATTGTTCGCCGAGTTGGACAGGCTGGCCGGTACGAGCGGCCTGGGTGAAGGGATCGTCGGGTGGCCGTTTGCCAGCAAGTGCCGACAGGTCGATCAGCCGGGGACTGGCTTTGGCTTCGGCCATCTTTTCGCTGCCAGGCGGCACGATGCGCACGGCACAGGTCACGCCACTGGGTAGCTGGAAGTAACGGGTCGTAAAAGTGACCGACCAGCGCTTTTCCGGTGGCATCAGGGCGATGATTTCGTCCAGCAAATCGAGAAACGGCAACGCCTCCCCGCCAAGCAAATAAACGGGAGCGGCGGCGTTCTCGTGCAGGTATTTGAGTACGACACCGGCCCAGCCAGCATCACAAGTAATGCGCTCCCAGGTGGTACAGCGTCGTGGCTGAGCGTTGCCCTGAGGAACGGATCGTCCCTGCGGCAGTTCCCTGACCTGACCGTTCCATTGCGTTTCCAGGAAACCCGGCTGGCGGATCAGCCAGGCCGGCCCGGCGGGAGGCAGTTCGCTGGCGGTCAGCACCACGTGGTGGGCGAAATAATTGCTCCGACCAGAATAATCAGGAGGTGCGGCAGCGATCCGCGACAGGATGGAGACGGTCTGACCATCCAGATTGGCGCGACAGTGCATGAAAACGACCGGGTTCTGCGCGAACTGGGGATGGTGAGGGGGATAGACGGCTTTGTACACGCTCAATTCCTGCAACAGCCGCTCGAGCCGTTTCGGCAAGCCGCGCGTGCGTGCCACCGTGCAGAATCCCGTCGTGCCAATATCCAGGCCACGTTCTGCCGAGGTGTAAAACAACTCGTGAGTCATGATGGTTCCTTTCCCTTGCCAATGCCAGTAGCGAACAGGGGATGGTAAGCGGTCAGCATTCCCTCGACTTTACCATTCGCCGTTCGCTAGCCCCTGCCTAGCTTTTCGACTTTGCGGAGGGACAGGACGGCGTTGGGCAAAGCGTGCATCAGGCCGAGCAAAAACGGCACCACGACGCCCCAGGGTTGCAGTTCGCGTGGTCGGATGGCCGGGATAATTGTTCCGTCGGCACCACGAACCGGATTCGGCAGTTTTCCCAGGGCACTGATCGGGACGTAAGCGACGCGGTTGAAATTCGACCGTGCCGCTCCCACCACCTCCGGGCAATGCTGATTCAGTAGCTGCTCCACCAATTGCGATCGCCTTACGACCCGATCAGAATCGAGCCCAGCCAAACCGCGGACCGCCTTCCACGGTTCCTCGTTGAGCCGATCCTCGCGGATTAGAGGATACCAGACATCCGCCTTGCTGACGGCGACGATGAGAAGTTTGTTGAGCATCTGCGTCGCCGACAGGCGAGTGAGTCGGCGGACACGTGCCACCGCTTCCAGAAGCACCACATCCTGCCGTTCCGGCCGCATGGAAAGGGCATAGTCAATCTGACCGTTGGATTTTTGATACAGCTGGTGCAGGACGTGGCGGAAACGCGGGTCGGCGGTCGGATCGAACACGTAAATCCACACCTGAGAGCGCGCCAGATGCCAAGTCACGGGCGCCTGGGGATCGTCCTGGCCAGGCAGGAAATGCTCCCCGGCGTTGTCGTACAGGCACAACAGCCGCTGCAACTCCTGCGCCTGGCTGTGGTAAGGATGGCGCGGATTAAGACGCAGCACGAACAGAAACGGCTTGGCGTAACGCACACTGTGATCCCCGTAATTGACCGATTCGTACATCGCCCCGGTCGTTTCCGTTTTGCGAATCAGGTCGGCCAGGGGGATGAATCGGTCCCCGTGTGGATGAATGAAGAGGTTTTTCTCGTACTCGGCCAGGGCCACGTTGAGTGCGGGATCGGCGTCGGCAAAGTCGAGGGCGAACTGCGTCGGTAGGAGGCGCCGTAACTGCCAACTCATTGCTGCCAGGTAATACGACTTTCCCGAGGCAGGCGTGCCCAGCACCGAAAAATAAAGCGGGGCCATTTCCAGGGCGGCACGCGGCAGGATCAAATGACAATGCGGGCAGGCCATGTAACGGCAGGTTATGCCCATCAAGTCCACGGCTTCGCCGTCGAGCGTGAATACACTGGGCAAAAAACGCATCGGCTTGTCCGGCCCAAGCAGCATGTCCCCAGTCAACGATTCGTGCGCTGCGACCCACAGCACATCGGCTGTGTCAAACTCTTCCCAGCAATACGGGCAACAGGTTTTCGCCAGCATGGGCGACGCTCCCAGTTGTTGTGCTACGCATTAGCTTACCCTGCCCTCTGCGCGAAGGCAAGTATCGCCTATTGTGGTTGCTCGAGCTTGCCTTGACAAGCAGGGCCGATCTCCCTACAGTCCCGCCGCGATTTATTGGCGGAACAGAGGAGGCGAATATGACGTACCTAAATCTCGAGGCCTTTCGCGCTACCCCGCTCGTGCCGGAGCCGTTTCCGTATCTGATCGTACCTGGTTTCGTGCGCCAGGAAGTGCTGCCGGCTATCCATGCCGATTTTCCAGCGATTGATCAACCTGGCAGCTTTCCCCTGGCCGAATTGACCTACGGCCCAGCCTTTCGCCAACTAATCAGCGAGATGACCAGCCCCGAGCTCTGCCAGGCTTTCGAGGAAAAATTCGGCTTATCATTGCGTCGTCGGCCGATCCTGGTAACGGTGCGGGGTTATTGCCGACTGTCCGACGGCCAAATTCACACCGATACGCCTTCCAAACTGATCACCGTGCTGGTGTACCTTAATCCGCACTGGGAGGCTGACGGTGGCCGATTACGCTTACTCCGCTCCGCTACCGATTTAGACGATGTTATCGCCGAGGTACCACCGATCGCAGGTACTCTGTTAGCTTTCCGCCGCACGGACAATTCGTGGCACGGCCACAAGCCTTACGTGGGTTCGCGGCGAGTACTGCAAATGAACTGGATCACTAACCGCTGGGTGCTGCGCAAGGAAACCTGGCGCCACCGCTTATCCGCATTGGTCAAACGTTGGTGGCCCCGGCGCCACGCCGCACTCTCCTCGACGCAGCCTGCCCAATATTAGTACCTGGTACTACTCTCGGAATTTGGCTAAGTCTTAGTGGGTGCCTCATGCGGTCAGCGCTTGCGGCAACGGCTAGTCTTACGATATTGCTGGTCGCTAGCTGCTGGAGTTTAGAGCCGTGGCTGCCCGAGGATATTTCGCGGGCGCATCTCCTGAATCGCATGAGATGGCCTATTCCTAAGCATGCGGTACACCTGCGTTGGTACGACTTAACGTTACCCATTCAAAACCAGGAAATCCTCGAAGAGATCTGGCGCGAAGCCGATGAGCAAATTCTCGCGGCAGAATTACGCCCCGTGTTGCGGGGCAATGGTTTGCGTGTGGGCATACTCGCAGACAGGGTGCCGGCTTCCCTCGGCCAATTAGTGAGCCAAGTCGGCAACGTCCAGGTACTGAGTTTGCTCTTAACTCCTGGCCAAGCTCATTTTCAACCACTGGGCGCGCGGCAAGACTACCTGGCGTGCCCTGTCAGTTATGGTGGTGAATGTGCCATTGCCGAATTTGCCAGCGCTCAACCAGGCCTCTGCTTTGAGATTCGCGAAGCCGGGGACTCCAGCCTGCATCTGGCCGTAATACCTGCCGTCCGCCATCAGCCGACCACCCCTGCTCAGTGGCTCTGGGGAAATTCATCTTCCTGGCCCTTAGCCACCGGCGAAACCGAAACGCGCCTGGCTTTTCTAGCTGTCAATGTGCAGTTGTCACCGAAGGATTTACTCGTTCTTGGCGCCACCAACCAGCCAGGCCCTCACCTCGGCGCTTACTTATTCAATGACCCCCAGCTTCAATGCACCCATATCATCCTGGTGCGCCGCCTTCCGAAGATAGAAAAAAACTCCCCATCCAAGGAATATAGCTCCCTATTCCCGAGTCCGGGAAACTCAACTTCCCTGGAAGTTGGTGCGGCAATCCCCTAGATTTGCGGCGACGGTTTATATTCCAGTGCGATGTCAAGAGCAGGGGCGGAGTGAGTCACTGCCCCGACGCTAATGCGATCTACTCCGGTCTCGGCGACGGCACGCACGTTCTGCAAAGTTATTCCGCCCGAGGCTTCTAAGGAGACATGTGGAGCTAATTGATCCCGCAAGGTCACGGCTTCTTTCATAACCTCGAGAGGCATGTTATCTAACAAAATTATGTCCGCGCCGGCCCGCAGAGCCTGCGCTACTAAATCTAAAGTGTCCGCTTCTACTTCGATGGGGTAGCGACTGCCAAAACGCTGTCGCAGTTGACGAATAGCCTCGGCCAGGTCCACACCGCGTTCACGGAGGGCGGCCAGGTGATTATCCTTGATCAAGATGCCGTCGTATAGGCCGCGACGGTGATTGTGCCCACCCCCACAGCGCACGGCGTACTTTTCCAGGATGCGCCAGCCGGGAGCAGTCTTTCGAGTATCAAGCAGAACGCAACGTAGCCCCTGAAGGCGCTCGACAAAATGTTTCGTTAGCGTCGCAATACCACTAAGTCTTTGCAAGAAGTTTAGCATAGTCCGCTCGGCGCTGAGTAATTTCTTTAGGGGAGCGCGAACCTGGCCGCATACAAAACCCGCGGTAACAAGGGAACCGTCGCTGCATGCCCATTGAAAAACTGCCTGGCTTTCTAAACACCGCAGCACCCTCTCGGCGACCTTCTGGCCGCAAAGAATACCGGGCTGCCGCGCCACAAACCATGCCGTCCCCTGCCAATCCCCAGCGATCAGCGCTTCACTGGTAATATCTCCTGGCTGCCCCAAATCTTCTTCGAGGGCTAACTCCACTAATCGCCGCGCGGCGTGCTCTTCCACCTCGGTCCAGTCGGCCATAGCGGCTCCTTTATATCGCCGGCATACTTAGTGCCGCTTTGCCTTTCTGTGCGAAATATTATATAGGGGGAAGACCACGCTTCCACCGTCTGGCTGGGAAAACTAGCTCCTTCACCTTGCTAAGCCGTTAAATAGAGGGCCCTCCTTTGGCTATGCTTAGTCGGACTTCAAGGGCGACTTTACCCAACTTGCGGCCAGCTGTGCGTAGAAAGCGCTGGAGCTGGTTTTTTCTAGTCTAGGGCCAACGCTTGCAGGCGGAACCCAACTGGCTCCTGAGTTAACAAGGTTCATTCGCACAACGGCGAGGGAAACATCAGCAGTATAGTCAAATGCGTTACGACGGTAACACGCGGTTTATTGCCCTAATACTCCAAGCAAGGTGGGAAGCGTAATCAAGTGCGCTTGGGGCTTGACGGTTGTGTATAGGGCGGCCGAAACCTAGCCAGCCAAGAATGGGGAACGCCCAAACACCAGGCGGCTAACAGGAACCAATTCGTGAGCGTTACGCCCCAAAAAGAGCGGGCGTGCCAGCGCCGCGGCGAAACATAGATCATGCAGGGCAGAACGAGAATCTTGCCGTAGGCTTGCAGTTTGCGACACAGAGCCGCGTCTTCAAAAATCGGCATCTCTGGGAAACCGCCGATGCGGTGAAAGAGTCGGCGTGCCAGGACCAACCCTTGATCTCCGTAAGCCAGTCCGAGGCAGCGTACGCGCGCGCAGGCGCCGGCGTCAAGGCAGCGGAAACGCCAGTCGCGGCGGAGATGGTACTGGCGAAAACAAGCGGCGGCCACGCCATCCCGGCTAAGGTAGCGGGCAGCTTGGCGTAAGGCCTGGGGAGTCAGAAGACAGTCAGCATGGAGGAAACATAGCCAATCGCCGCGGGCCTGGTGGGCACCTACATTCATCTGCGTCGCCCGGCCAGGGGCGGTTTGCAGCAAACGGTCTGCCAACTGCGCGGCAAGGGTACAGGTGGCGTCGGTACTTCCGCCGTCCACCACTACGATTTCCCCAGCTCCGCTCCGCCGCGCTGAGTAGATGGCCGCGGCCAAACTAGCCGCCTCGTTGTAGGTTGGAATGATCACCGAAAAAGCGCGGGTCGTCGGCTCGCTAACGTGCTGGCCCAACTGTTCAGGCGGCGTCAGCCAAGCCCGCCCGGGTGCCGCAAATCCCTCGCTTCGAGGATCGGACAAAACGCACAAATTCCTGCACGACATCTACATGCCCCAGTTCCGCTTCAATCCGCGCCAGTGCCGTAGGCACACTCAGCTTTTGCAGGTACATAACATGATACAGCCAACGGATAGCATCTATTTGCTCGGCGGTGAAACCGGCGCGGCGCATGCCAATGGCGTTGATGCCGCGCACCTGATTGTGCCCCTGCTGGATGATGAACGGCGGCACATCTTTACTCACCGCCGAACAGCCCGAGATCAGGCTCAGCCGACCTACCCGGCAATACTGGTGGACAGCGGAGTTACCCGAAAGATACGCCTGGTCTTCCAAGATACAATGGCCGGCGAGCAGAGCATTGTTGGCCAGGGTGCAATCGTTGCCCACCTGACAATCATGGGCCACGTGACAACCAACCATCAAGAAATTGCGGTGGCCCACGCGTGTCACACCCCGCTGGGCAGTGCCGCGGTGAATGGTCACGTTTTCCCGGATCACATTGTCATCGCCGATCTCGACGCTAGTCCGTTCGCCGCGGTATTTGTGATCTTGAGGCTTGCCGCCTATCACTACGTTGCTGCCGATGAGATTATTCCTGCCGATAACACATGGCCCCAGAATATGGCAATGCGGGCCGATGACTGTGCCCCGGCCAATGGTTACGGGCCCCTCGATAATCGTGTACGGCCCGATGCGCACCTCAGCCTCTAGCTCGACTTCTTTCCCAATGATTGCCGTAGGATGAATGTAGATGTTCGTACTCATAGGGTTTCCCCAAACTGTTCCCTGCGGGCTTGCCAGCGTTTATACCTGCCAATGCCCCGCTTGCAAAGTCGAGTTGACAAGGACTGGGCCCTTGTGGAAAGATTACTTTGGCGAACCTGGAAAGACTCAAGCGGCTCCTCATTTGTGCCGATCCTGCTGCCCCTATGCAACACATTTACTGGCTGATTCCCGAAAAAATTGGTGGACGGTGCGGCCCAGCGGTGGCGGGCTGGGATTTAGCGGCTTGGAAACAGGCAGGCATTCGCGCCATCGTTTCCTTGGACGAAACGCAAGTTTCCACCTGGCAGATTCAAGATGCAGGCATTGCCCACCTGCCGATTTACTGGCCCATGATCGAGCTGACCAGCCACGCCTTGCAACGCGATTTCGTCCAGCGCTTGCCTGCGATTTTTCGCTTCCTGGACGAACACAGCCAAGATGGGGATAAGGTGGTGGTGCATTGTTATCACGGCTTGGATCGCACAGGTGCAGTGCTAGCCTGCTACTTGGTTTACCGACACGGTTCCACGCCAAAGGAAGCGATCACAGCCGTGCGCAAACTCCGACCCCAGGCCCTGAGCGCCTACGGCTACGCCCAAGCTGTCCATTTATTTGCTGAGCAGGTCGGCGGTCTCTTTTCCCACCAGCACTAGTCTATCCGCCAAGCCGTGCCCCAGCTTGCACACGATCGGCAATGCCAAATCCCCAAGGCTCCGCCGCGTTGGCGCTGTCCTGGATGACCGCGGGTAAAAATTACCGCAAACGGTTGCAATTTCCAGAAAAAGTCGGACAATAAACTAAGGGGCGCTGTGGTCAAAAGCAATGAAACGCAGCGGCGTCACCTGCGTAGCTCCTGAGAGGGTCCAGCCATGATCAGCGTAGCCATAGGGGCAAGTCCGATGCGGTGGCAGATCAAATGGCAGCAAGTGTGGTTCTGGTTGGCGGTGGTGCTTACCATCAGTTGGTCGGCAGGGAGTTTGCAAGCCGACTATCTGGTTTTTCGCGTGAACGTGGGAGAGGCGCTTCCATCTGCTCCCGCGGCTGGTCAGCCCGGCGCGCCGGGCCAACCAGGATTGCCTCCGGGGCCAGGGGTAGGGGCGGGTATTGGATTAGGGCAGCCGAATCCCGGTGGGATACCGGGAGGCTTCCCACCTGGGGCCGGCGCCGGGATTCCAGGCCAACCCGGTGCTAATCCTCCTGCCGAATCCCAACCGTCGGCCGAGTGGTTTCTGGCCGTCCTGCAGGGCGAAGTCCGTGCCACTTCGCCGCGGGGGCCTTATGTGTTTGCATACGACGGCGGGCAATTTCGGTTCCAACCGGGTATCGGTATTGCTGACTTGGCGGAAATTCACGTTATCCCCGGGCCTTCCTTGAGCCGCGAATTCGAGGAGTTGGCCAAGAAGAAAAGCTTGGCCACCAAGGCCCCCAGGGAGTTGGTCTTGTGGACGTTGCGACACTGGAATTATCGAGGCAGTAGCGGCGGTTTCGATATGCTGAAAAGGTTTGAGGAGCAGTTGCTGGCCTGGGAAAAGATGGGGCTGGAAAAGTTGCCCGAAGGAGATCGCGCCTTCATCCAGTCGTTGCTGGCGACGCGCCAGCTGCTGAAGCAGGAGTTGCCGGAACCCACTGAAATTCTCAGCCGGATTGCGCCCCTCGCTCGGGGTTGCGTCCAGACCTCCCAGGAACATTACACTGTCGTTCATCTCCAGCAAGACCAAAAACAAGCCGAAGACCTGCTCCACCGCTTGGAAAGAGTGTTCCACGGAGTTTATTATTGGTTTGCTGCACACGGTCGGCCTTTGCCGCTACCTGCTTCTCGACTGGTGGTCTGGTTGACCGAAAGCGCCGCTACGTGTGAGAAACTGCGTCAAGCCTTGAGTGAATTTCGTCCTCTGCCCAGTGACGGCTTTTATTCCCGGCTGGAGAAAGTGTTGATCGTAGCCCCGCACCGACTTGATCCTGCCTTCAAGCGCCTGCAAGCCCGCATTAAGGACGTCGATCTCCTCTTGGCCGATGTGAGCATTAAGCTGCTCAGCGCTCTGTCTGGTAACCAGCCGATTCCCCCAGAGTACATCCTCAATTTGGAAAGACTGGCCAAGCCTGATGCCAACCTGAAAAAAGTCTTGCCGACCCTCGAGCAACTGGCGCAGCGGGATCCGACCGCGATGGCAACATTGAGCCTGGCCCAAATTCTGCTGAATTCTTCGCCGGCCATCAACGAAGAAGGGATCGTAGCCACGATTACCCACGAAGGGACGCGGCAAATTCTCGACGCCGTGGGGTTGCTTCCCGCTCGTGCCGGCTACCCAGAACATTGGCGCGATGGCTTGGTGGCTCTAATTGAGTCTCCAAAAAGCAATGGGGAATTTCGGGCGCCAGCTTTTCATAGCGGTATAGGTAATATTCATTGGGTTTATTTGCCCGTGTTCAGTTTCTTCACGGATGAAGAGCGGGTGAAAAAAGGCGAGGCGGTTTTTTACGAAAAAACGCCGCGGCAAGTTAGCATCCCGGTCAGACTGACTTCCTTGCGCGACGTTGTGCGCGGCACACACTACCAGGAAGTGCAGCAGGCCAAACCCGAGCAGCGCGACCTGCTGCTGCTGAAAGCTCGGGCAGAAAGCTGGGCGCTGGTTTATTTCCTGGCACAAACGCGTTGGCCGCAATTGCTGCAATTTTATGACGAACTGGCTCGGCTGCCTCGCGACATGACGGTCAGTCCAGAGGTGATCGAAGGATTGTTTGTGATGGCGCTCGGCCT
>BEIM01000093.1 GCA_002898995.1 bacterium HR36 | reverse complement strand
TAAAGCGCTGGAGTTTCGTCGCGGGCCGGGGCTGCTTTGTCGGTGATGTTCAGGTGAATAACGACACGCAAGCCTAGGTACCGGCTCGCCAGCGCCAATTCTCGCGCCACCAGCGGTACTTCGCCGATTCGAGCTTGGAGCAAATCCCATTCGGGTATTCGTAGAACGACAGCTTGCCCTACCCAGGAACGGAGACGCTCCCAATACTCAAACACCTGCCAGCGCCCAGTCCCAAGGACTGGCCATTGTTTCGTTGCGGCGATTGCATCATCCCGCGGCAACAGCGGTACCTCCGCAGCGCACAATTGCCAAGGGGAATACACCCCATGCAATATCAAACATCCCTGCTGATGCAGTGCGGCCAATGGTTCGGGAACGAGCGTCCGCAGCGCTTCTCGGGCACAACTTTCCGAGCCCCAACGCCAAATCTCCTGCCAGAATGCGGGGACCTCACTCCCACCGAGCGATGCACTCACGGAATCAGTTGGTGCGGAATCGTAAAGGGGCGTTGCGGCATGGCGCGCGCGATTATCGGGGGCTCGAGAAGCAGCAGCCTCCTGTTCTGCTGGCAAGGCAAGATAACTTGCCCAATCGCCTCGCCCCAGGTTGGTAAGCACCACCGCCAGACGTTCCCGCCATTCTGCTTCGGTAACTACACGCCGCTGCTGCCATTCTTCGGTTAGCAAGTGCCAGACGCATTCGGCAATCTCCTGAATGACGAAGGGGTCTTTTTCCCCGGCGCGTCGAGCAGCGGTGTGGATCGTGGTCAACAAGTAGATGGGGGCCAATGCCCGCCAGTGCCCCGCTTCGGTCACCAGCCAGCCTGGCAAACGCGGCGACGGCTTTGGCGTGGGGAACCTCATCGTTTGCGGCCCAGCATCGGTTGCACTTCTTCCACAAATTCGCTGACGTCTTTGAACTCGCGGTACACCGAAGCGAATCGCACGTACGCCACCTGGTCTAACTCGCGTAGATACTTCATCACTAGTTCGCCAATCACCCGCGAGGGCACCTCACGTTCGTATTGCCGATACACTTCTTCCTCCACCTGACCGACCAGTTGTTCCAGCTGCTCCTGGCTGACGGGACGTTTGTAGCAAGCCTTCTCCAGACCTCGCAGAATTTTGCTGCGGTCGAAGGGCTCCCGACTTTGGTCTTTCTTGATGACGTGAAGCGGGTTCTCCTCCATCGTTTCGACCGACCAGACACGCCGGCCGCAGCGCGAACACCGGCGGCGCCGGCGAATGGGAAAGCCACCGTTATTGGTGCGCGTGTCTGTAACCTCGAAGGTACCTCGCCGGCAGAACGGACATTTCATGGCCTGGCCTCCCGGGCCTCATGGACAATCGCCGTTATTGTAAACGCCTCTTTTCGGCTTACCCAGTGTGTCTGGCCGACGGCAGGGATATCGAGGGGCTATTTATTCGGATACGGCCGCGACCAGAAGTTTTCCCCATCCATGTTGAAGGGCGTTCGCACTTCTATCTGGCAATCCCCCAGCACACGGCACTGGCAGGCAAGGCGAATTTCATCTTCGTGGCCGATGGTCGCCAGACTCAACGTTAGCCGTAGCCGCTCCCGCAACGTTTTCGGGCTGAGGTTCTCCATCCCCTTTTTCACCAGTATCCAGCAGGTGCCACACATACCAAACCCGCGGCAATTGAACCAACGGTCCAGCAGCCCACGGTACACCTGCACCCCATTCTTGAGTAACTCCTGCCGCAAATTAGCCCCTTCGGCCACTTCGATTTCTCTTTTTTCATTGACGATGACCACTTTCGGCATAAGTCGAAGCTCCCGACGGTTCCTCTTTTTCTTGCAGCAAGTTGGGGCAGATTGTAGCAAGCGCGCCAGCAAATGTCAGCACGCTTCAGGGAAAGTCCTCGCCGGCCTTCTTCGCTAACAATCGCGCCGGAACTATGCCGTCATACCCCGCGTCAAACGCATGAACGCCGTCTCCAAATTCACTTCTTCTTCCTTGAGCATGGTCAGCTTGAGTCCCGACTGCACCAATACATCGGGAATAAACGTGTAATCGCTGCAGCCTGCTACCAGCTGCACGCGCATTTCGCCGTCGCGCAGTTCCACGTTTTGCACTTGCGGATGGCTTTCCAGACATTTAGCGGCTTTTTCCACTTGCTCAGCGACCCGCACGAGCACGATGCAGTTCGGTTGCACCCGTGCCAACAGCTCCCGCAGGTTGCCATCGTAAAGCAACACGCCTCGCTCGATGATGCCCACCTTGTTGCAGACGTCGGCCAATTCCGGCAGAATGTGGCTGGAGATCATGATGGTCTTGCCCATTTGCCCCAGCCGTTTCAGTAACTGCCGCATGTCAATCCGCGCCCGCGGATCCAGCCCGCTGGCCGGTTCGTCGAGCAGCAATACCTGGGGATCGTGTAGCAACACGCGGGCCAGCCCCAATCGCTGCGTCATCCCTCGCGATAGACTGGTGGCTGGCGCATCGCGCTTGAAGGTCAGGTTCACCAACTCGAGCACTTCCTCGCATTTCTTTCGCCGGGCCGGGCCGTTAATGCGATACGCCGCCGCGAAAAACTCCAG
Organism: bacterium HR36; assembly: GCA_002898995.1. Classification (GTDB taxonomy): domain Bacteria; phylum Planctomycetota; class Planctomycetia; order Gemmatales; family HRBIN36; genus HRBIN36. The sequence continues at coordinate 7,460 of BEIM01000093.1, read as the reverse complement.
ATACTCGATTACCTTCATATCGTCATACACGCCGAAGAAATCCGGCATATATCCGATGAGCCGGCGGATTTCCCGCGGCTTGTTATAGATCGAATAGCCACAGATCGTGGCTTCGCCCCAGCTCGGCGCCAATAACGTCGCCAGAATACGCATCGCCGTCGTCTTACCCGCGCCGTTGGGCCCGATAAAACCGTACACATCGCCCGGCTCCAGTTTGATCGTGAGCCGATTCAGCGCGTATAGGTCGCCGTACTTCTTCGTTAGGTCGCGTGTCTCGATCATGTCGCTTCGCCACAAATCCTCGAATGTGCCCAGCTTGACTTGAATCCCGTACTTGGAACCCCACCCTTCACCTCATTGTAGCAAAGCATTCTCGCAGCAGCGACCCAGCCAAGCAGCATTTGGCGTAGTCTCTGTATCATGGCCAACAGGCGACCACCGGCTTCCCTTCATATTGCTTGTCAAGGCGAGCCAATGCACCAATGATTAGGCGCGGAACAACTGCGCCAGGGAACGCCCTAACGCCTGGCTGGCGATGACCAATGCCGTAAATAGCAAAAGCATGCCGATCACGCCCAGAGCGCTAGCGAGTTGCGGCCCGTCGTCGGGACGTAACGATAAACCGTAAATCGCCCGGGTGATGGGATAATACTTCTCCTGCTGGGCAAGCAGCAGACTATCGCTGACTTCCAACATAGCAAACGCGAACGCCAAAATGCCGCCTGCCAGCAAATGCGGTCGTAGGAGCGGCAACACAATCGTTCGCCAAATCTCCCAGCTTCCTGCGCCTAGGCTAGCTGCCACTTCTTCCAACACTGGCGGCACCTGTTGCAGCCCCGCCATCGCCGAACGCACAACGTACGGCAGCCGTCTTACCGCATAACCTAATACCAGCAGTAGCGATGGGTTTTGGCCAGGGTCCAACCATGGCCGGAGCGCCCCAAGCGGTAACCGAGTATAGCATGTCAAATAACCGAAAGCCAGCACTAGCCCTGGCAGCACCAGCGGCAACATCGCCAAACCATCCAATAAGCCGCTTAGCCTACTGGGCCGACGTAACACAACCCACGCTATCCCGAGTCCTAAGACTAAGTCTAGTAATGTACTGCAAAGGCTGTATACTAAGCTGTTCTGAACGGCGATCGCAACTATCCCCTCGTGGCTCAAGGTGCGGAATGTTTCCAAACTGTATGCTGTGGGTAATACGCTAAACTGCCACCGGCCCTCGAGCGCCAGCAAAACCACCATGAAATGTGGGATTAGCGATATGCCTAACAATGCCAGCGCATATGTCCAGATAAGAGAATGGACCCACCAGGGCGGTCGTTTCTCCGCACTCGCCTGTGCTCCATGACTGAGTATCTGGTATTCCCGCCGCAGTATCTGTCTCCTGCTGAGATAAAACAGGCCGGCACTAATCACGGCTACCACTACTACCAGGGCATACCCTAGAGGATTGACTTCACGTTCAGAAATCAGGTTGAAAATCTGCACCGGGAGCACGCAGGCATAGTTAAACATTAGAGGCGTTCCCAGGTCTGTGAATGCACTTATAAAAACCAGGATAGCACCGGCAAAGTAACCTGGCAGGGCTAGCCGCATAGTCACCGTCCAAAACACTCTCCAAGGTCCTGCCCCTAAACTTAAGGCTGCTTCTTCTAAGCTTCGATCTATGTTGCTAAAAGCAGCGGTCAGATTGAGCAACAAGATGGGATACAGGTGCAGGGTTTGCATAAGGGCCACGCCTGCCAATCCGCTGGCCGCGAGCCAGTCTATCGGCTTATTTTCGCGAACAAGGCCCAGGTGGGCGAGCATTATATTTAGTGCACCAAAAGGATGGAAAAACTGCTCTAGTCCCAAGGCCCCCACGAAAGGAGGGAGAACCAGCGGGATCAGCAGCAAACCGACCAATCCCCCCGCTGCCCAAATGCGATAGCGAGCTAGGCACCACGCCAGCGGCAACGTGAGAACTGTGGTACCTGCCACGGCCACCAGCCCCAACGCCAGGCTATGCAAAGTGGCGCGAGCCAGCAGAGGGTGAGTTAGAATTGCTGTGAGGTATTCCGACGTCCAACCCTGGCGGTCTCTAAAAGCCATGGGCACGACATAGGCAACCGGAAAGAGCAGAAAAGCTCCGAAAAAACCCAGGAGCATCCATTCTGGCCAGCGGGAGACCATTGGCCGCAAAATACCGCGCATCCTCATGCTCGGCTTTCTTCTGGATTCCCAGTAGGTTATAGAAGCAAAACTTATCCACGCCCAGTCCCCTGTGCACCCTTTGCGGGCGCTCCGAAGTATTCCTGGCGGCAAACTGGCGTAAGGAATTGCGGCGACGATAGTTATGATACTCACCAGGGCGGCCCGCGCTGCAAGCTGTTGTGCCATAGGAAGTTATGAATCCCGGCCAAATCGGCGGTTCGTGCTCCGCAGGGAGTGCGATGTTTTTCCATGACGCAAGTATTGTCCACCTCAGGAAATATGCCATCTCTGGTAACTGGTAGCACATTTATGAGCCGCCTTGCGTAGAATATCGCGCACCGGCTCAGCTTCCACGCTCTCTTGCTCACTCCTCGAGATGCGCCCCTGTGAGTGCGTTGTGACTGGGCTGGTCGAGACTCGCTATCTGCACGAGGTTTGGGTACAATAGGCTTATGTCCACGGCACGCGCTTTATCTTTACTCAACGGCTGGGAGACCATTCGCTACGAGCTACTCAATACGCGCATTTGTGACTTGAATCTTCGCATCGAGAATTCTCCCTTGGAGCCGCTTATTCGCCGGCTCTACGCTGAGCTTGAGCGTCGGGGCCTACGTTTCCGCCCTCAGGTTTACCTCACCGATGGTTGGGGCTGCCCGGATCGCGTGCCTGTTATCGGCGTGCCATTCTATCTTGCCGACAAAAGGCTATCTCGCATCGAGGAAGAACAGACCGGCGATATAGAGGACGAACATTATATTATGATGCTCTTACGCCACGAAGCGGGGCATGCTTATAACTACGCATATCGGCTCTACGAGCGCGAAGATTGGCAGCAGACGTTCGGCCCCTTTGATAAACCCTATAAGGATAATTTCCAGCCCAATCCTTTTAGCAAGCAATTTGTTCGCCACATTGTCCATCATCGTTACGGCCGTACTTACGCCCAGAAACACCCCGATGAAGACTTTGCCGAAACCTTCGCAGTTTGGTTGACGCCTCGTTCCGGTTGGCAAAGGCGCTATAGGTACTGGCCGGCAATCAAGAAACTTTACTATGTAGATCAAGTAATGCGTGAAATCCGCGATACTCCTCCGTTAGTGGCTGACGGAGAACGCATCGCTCCTGTCGAGGAGTTGACCCTCTTATTGGCTGAGCATTACGGCCAGCGTGCGGAACGGTATCGCAAAGAGGCGCAAGGTTATGTCGATGATAAGCTTCGTGAGCTGTTCCCCCCGACTAAGAGCCGGGATCTGATGTCCGCTGCCGCTTTCTTGCGGAAATATAGCTCGCGCCTCGTGAACCAAATTCAGCGCTGGTCAGCGTTAGATGAAGAAGATGCTGAGGCTTTGCTCCTCAAAATGATCAATCGGGCAGAAGCTCTAGGCTTAGTGGTCGCCCGGCGGCAGATGCACGACAAGCTGATTGACGTTGCCGCCTTAGTTATGTCATTGGCCATGAATTTCAGCTACATTGGTCGGCTGACCAGCTAGATCAGGCCAGCCACGAAGACAGGCCTAGGAACTCGCCGCGGCCAAAATATGGAACCGGACATGCGCTGGCGGTGCTCCCTTTTGATTTGCATTTACGCCACTGGAGGAGACGCCAGTCATGGTCTTACTCCCGGCAAAGGAGACAGAAGATAGTGATTGTAATGGCTGCCAAAGAGGATTCCGACTAAGCCTCGTCGTAATTGCAGGCAAGTCCCCTTGAGAAAAACGTTGATTAGGTGTAATACGCGATAGGGCCGAAAACGCCTAATGTGCGACTGAGGAAATTCAAAGCCGGCAAGGAGTGATCGCCATGAGAGCATTCGTATGGATGTTCTCTCTGCTTGGAGGAATTATTCTCTTAGTGCCGATAGGCTGGTGCCAGGAATTGGATGACTTTTTGGAACGCGTGGGCAAAAGCCTCCTGAAAAAGCAGGTGGATGAAGCGAAGTTGCAACGGTGGCGAGCGCCGTTTGAACGCGATGCGGAACTCTACACGGTTCGTACGGCGGATGGCTGGACACTTGTTGCCCATCGGTACCGCCCGCGCTCGACTTCCGCCAAATCTTCGGATCCCGTTATACTCTGCCACGGTCTAGGTTACAATGCCCTGTTTTGGGATTTAGAATGGCATTGCAGTTTTGCGCAATATTTGGCGCAGCGGGGTTATGATGTTTGGGCCGTGAGCCTGCGCGGCGCAGGACTTAGTCAGAAATGGGTCTGGAAACTCGACACTGCCCCGACTCTATTAATCGGAGATCTGGTCCGCCGAGCTACCAATAACCGTATTGCCCCCACAGGATTTGCCACGGTGGACCCGAAATACGCGAATTGGACACTCGACGATCATATTACTTATGACGTGGCTGCATTTGTATATCTCGTGCAGCACCACACCCAGGCGAAAGAGGTCACTTGGATCGGGCATTCCATGGGCGGTATCATAGCGTTGGGGCACCTGGCGCGATACAAAAACCCCGGCATAGCACGACTAGTGACTGTAGGCAGTCAGATGACTATGCCCCCGGGACAATTGCCGATCCAGTTTATTACGGAAATGCTCCACCTCCGTGAGCGCGAGTTAGTGGGTAAGATCACCCCTGAGCAAGTGTCCCAGGAAGTTAAAACCAGCGTCGAGAATATGTTTTTCAACGAAAATAATACACACCCGAAAGTTTATCAGGCACTGACTACATGGGCCAAAGAAGTGCCAGCGGTCGGCGTTCTCCGGCAATATCTGGTGTTGGCTAAAGAACATGAGCTGTGGGATCAGAAAAAACATTTCAATTACGCCAAAGCGCTTGCGCAGGTACAGGTGCCGGTGCTTATTACCTGCGGCGCTGCCGATCAGCTTGCTCCCCCAGAAGTCCAGCAATACCTATATAAAAACGTAGGCTCTAAGCAAAAAACGCTGCTCATCTTTGGCCGGCAGCAAGGTTTCAGCGTGGACGCTGGGCATAACGATGCTCTCGTGGGCCTAAAGTCGCGCAAAGAAATTTATCCTGTACTGGAGCGTTGGATTCGCACCGGCAAACCGTGATAGGAGCTATCGGTCCGAGGAATGGTCGCTGGCGGAAAAAGTAGATACTGCCTAGCTTGGACGCCGAAAGTGCCAAAAGGCGCTGCAACCGCGGAGGTATAGAACTAGCGATATGGCGCGGATAACGGAGGTGAGGGCGCGGGAAGTTTTGGACAGCCGTGGCCAGCCCACGGTGGAAGCGGAAGTAATTTGCAGCGACGGGATACGAGGTCGTGCGCTAGCTCCCGCGGGCGCTAGTCGGGGTAGTGCCGAGGCTTGGGAGTCGCGGGATAATGAGGCCGAACGGTTCGGCGGTCGCGGGGTGCGACAAGCTGTGCGGGCGATCCAGGAAACTGTAAGCCCAGCGCTGCGAGGAATGTGCGTAACTGACCAAGCAAAGGTAGATGAGCGTCTCGTGGAGTTGGATGGCACGATCAACAAGAAGCGGCTGGGAGGTAACGCGATAGTTGCGGTGTCCTTAGCGGTGGCACAGGCAGCAGCCCATGCTCACCGGCTGCCTTTGTATCAATCCTTGGTTCTAAGCGCCTTAGACATTGGCTATCTTTGCCGGCCGGCTGAAGGCGCGGACTATCTGTTGCCTATGCCCATGGTGAACATGATAAGTGGGGGATTACACGCCGGCCGGCATTTGGAGGTCCAGGACTTTCTAATCATTCCCCAACATGCGCGGAGTTTTGCCGAGGCTATAGAGATCATTTACACGGTTCACAGAAGCTTGGGGAACCTGCTGCGTGCCCAGGGATACGAGGCAGACCTGGTGGCAGACGAGGGAGGTTATGGCCCCCGATTGCGAACTAATGAAGAAGCGATTGAGTTAATCCTTTCGGCCGTGAAAAAAAGCGGGCTGCGCGAGGCTAACGACGTAGTCTTGGCCTTAGACATAGCGGCCAGCCATTTTTACAATGAGGGCTTATATGAGCTGACTACCCTAGATAGAAAACTAGACAGCGCTGAGTGGATAGAGCAGTTACTGAGCTGGGTGAAGGTATATCCTATAGTGAGTCTAGAGGACCCGTTGGCGGAAAATGATTGGGCTGGCTGGAGCGAGCTTATGAAAAAGTTAGGCAACCGTATCCAGATAATTGGCGACGACTTATTTGCTACGAATCTTCAACGATTGCGGCGAGGGATAACTCAGGGAATAGCTAACGCTGTCCTCATCAAACCGAACCAAGCGGGGACGTTGACGGAAACCTTTTTGGTGATGCGGGAAGCGCAGCAGGTTGGTTACCGCAGGATTATCTCAGCACGCAGCGGTGATACAGAAGAGACGTGGTTGGCTGATTTGGCGGTGGCAACTGGCGCGGGGCAGATTAAGATTGGTTGTATCACGCGAAGCGAACGATTAGCGAAGTATAATCAGTTGCTACGCCTCGAAGAGGAGTTGGGCGAAAGAGCGCGGCTGGCTCGGCCATTCGCATAAAGGAAGTAGCGGCATGACCAAGGCCACTAGGATGGCCAGGAGGTTACCACAGCAAGACGGCACGAATAAAGGGGCCATCGAAGCTGAGGTTCTGATGCTGGACGGCCTGAGAATTGAAGGAGGAGAAGTTGCTGGAAGCGGCGTCGAACCAGTAGATCCACTCGTAGCCTCCTGCAACGATAAGCCGACCGCCGAATAAGCTCCATTCGCCGCCGAGAGCCAATTCGACCTGCGGCAAGATCTGGCGCTGGGAAGAAGTGGCCCTGACGCGCATGATGGGAACACCGCCGGCGGTTTGAACCGCTTCATCGGTTTCGTCCACGTCGGCGAAGAGTAAGGTACCGTAAGAGCGGCCGTAGAAGGAAAGCGACCAGCCGGCGTGGCCGCGCCACAGGTAAAGTCGGCTTTCTAGGCCAAAGCGTGGTCCGGCTCCTTCGATGTCGAGCTGGAATCTATCCTGGCCAGAGATTGCCCCGCCGCCCATGGTGCCTGCGGTGTCAATGCGCTGCGTGATTTGTGCTAAGCGAGCACCTGCGGCGATGGTGAGATCAAGGAACTCGGTCGGGCTGAGCACTGAGCCAGCCATGATATCTATGGTATGGTAGCGGAGGTCCCAGGAAATACTCGCAGAGTCGTTCGAGCCGGCTGTACTACCGTGGGGAAGTCCTGGGGTGTTAAACACGAGGATATGTGGGGGAGCGGCGGGGAGTGTGATGTTGGTGGTGCTCACAAGATTGTCGTAGTGAGTGTATTCGCCCCAGATATAGACGCCGCCGTTGAACAAATAACCGAGCCCGGCTCGAAAAGCGAG
>BEIM01000092.1 GCA_002898995.1 bacterium HR36 | reverse complement strand
GAGTGCCAACGCAGTGCGGTGTCGGGGTGTTCGGTGACGCGGAAAATGTCGCCTTCGCCAGTGCTGGATTCGGAAGAAGTGGATTGTGGCGAGGGTGGCGCGGACTCGGCAGCAGCCTGCTGATCCGTCGATCCGACCTCCTGCTCCTGGCGGAAGAGTTCATCAGAAGGCGGCAGCGGTGGGGCGAGTGGCTCGGCGGGCGCTTCGTCAAACGCTGGCGGATTTAGCACAGGCATGCCTGCCAATTCGGGGAACAACGACGGTACGCTTTCGGCGGCCAGCTGTTCTGGTGGCCTTTCGCTAGAAGGTGCCGCCGCTTCTGAGGTGGACTCGATTGCATGCCCGGAAAGTTGGTCTGCCGATTGCAGTTCTGGCTCACCGCTCGGGAGATAGACTGGTGTTTCTGGCCCTGCACCCGCTGGATCAGCCGGTGCCGGCGGAAGCTCCATCTCGATCAGGTGTTCTAGGTCCACTGCAGAAGTTTCCGAGCTTGGCGCCGCAGATGTGGGGGCGGCGAAGATTTCCTCCGCTGGTTGGGAGGTCTCCTCCGGCGCCGCCTCGCTGGGGGTGGCGGGAAACGCCGCTGCTTCCGCCGGAGTGTGCCTTGCTTCAGAGGGCGTCTCGTACGGCGCTGAGGGAACGGATGGCACAGGTTCAGAGCCTAGGGCTCCGGGTGTAGAAGGTTGCAAGAGATGGCCCACAGCATCACTGAAAGAAGCTGGCTCGACCAGTTCGCTCAGACGGACCGCGCTAGGAGATTCGGGCGGAGATTCCGCGCGGCTAAAGATGCGGCTAGAGGTGTCCCCAATGCGCTCAATATCCAGTTCACTTGCGGCAGCGGTCGGGCGTGACCCCAGCTCGGCCTGGAAGATGTCACTGGCTGGTCCAGCGGGGGTGAGGACTGTGCTTGCCGGTTCGGCGCGGACCAGCCGATCTTCGTCCAACTCCGCTCGCACGATACGCTCTTCGTCCAGCTCGGCCTGGACGATTCGCTCGTCATCTAGTTCGGCGCGAATCACCTCGACAGCTTCTGTGTCCAGTTCGGCACGGATGAGCCGGCTTTCGTCCAGCTCCGCGCGGATCACTTCGCTGGGGACGGTAATCGGTGGCGGGGCGCTTTGCCCCGTGGGTAACTCGCCGAGCGAACGCTCCAATTCCTCTTCGCTGATCCCCGCTTCTTGGACGGCTACCTCTTCTTCTTCCACTACTGCCTCAGCAGGCGCTTCCTCAGGCGGATAGAAGAACTCGCGAACCCCTTCCACAGTCGCCAGCGACAGAGTGAGGCCACCAAGGAAAACGGGCAACAGGCCAATGACCACCAAGAAAGCCCCAGCAAGGATCGGAGTAGGCCCAAGCTTGAACTGCCCCTGTATGATCAGGACAAATATGGCGACAGTGAGAAGGGAGCCGACCACCAGCACCAGCAGTGCGGTCAGGCGAGTCAGCGTTAGGCCGCCAGGACGGGCTTTGACCGCCGACAGCGTCCCAAGACCGCCGAGGATCGCGAGTATCAGTGCAACGGCCAAGGCCACCGTCAGGCCGAGCCAATTCTTCCACTCCCCTGCCCAATCCAGCCCGCCTTGCCGTTGCCAATCGTAAGCCAGCATCGGCACAAGGGCAAACAGCGCTAATCCCAGCGCGGCCAATCCCGACCACAGGGCACTGAGGACGTTGTTGACCTCGGCTGGCAACGCCAAGCGCGGTCGCAGTTCTTCATCGGCCCATTGTTCGAGTTGTTGCGCCATCGGAGAATCTCCCGCCCTGGTTGCTGCAACGCTAGCCCACTGTCATTGTAACTTGCATTGTCGCGAATTGCCACCGCAAGACCGCCAGCAAACCGTTATTCGGGTGGCCGCTTTACTGGAATCGGCCTGCCAGGTAAGAACGGCTGGCGCCAGGTGGGACAAGCACGTTGGTCAACCGCGGACTGAGCAACCAGGCTGGTGGCGGTGAAACCAGCGCTGGATGACGCAGCCGCTGCAACAACTCGCCGTTTGGGCAGGGCCGCCGTCATCCAGTCCACGGTGGCTTGCACAATGGGCAGCTGAGGGTTTCGGCGGCATACTCGAATAGCGCTCCCGATTCGAAGCAGGCAGGGCACCGCGACAGCCAGCAGACGGTCTGTGTTGTCCCGCGTTTTGGTTTTTCGCGCTGCCCTGTGGAACCGAACAAAGACAGCCCGCGCAGCGGCTGACTTCGGGCTGAGCGGTAGCGCCCTCCGTAACCGCCTGGCATCGTTCCTCCCAGGCGCTATCCGCGGCCAGGAGTTCGTTAGCGTCGTACCATTCGCTAGGTAAGGCAAACTCCGTTTCTAACGCCAGCCCCAGCTCCAACAGTGTGGAGGGTTCCAGGCCGAGGTAAAGGATTCCAAGCTGTTGCGGGTCGCGGATAAGCTCCACATCGCAGATGAGGCCGCAAACTCCGCCCTGCGACAGACGATTGTCTAGCCAACGCTGGACATTCCCGAGCACGCGAAGATGTTCGAGCAACCATGGATCGGCTTGATCTGTGGAGCGGAGGATGACGCCGGTCGTGAGTCGGGAACCAATGGCCTCTCCGTTGGCGGCTTGGACGTCGCGTCCTGGGGCAGTTTCGCACCAGAGAATCTGGCCCAACTCCAGCCCACGATGAGAGCGCAACCAAACGCGCTGCCCGCGGCGCAACAATGCGCCTCCCTGATAACCAAACCGCGCACAGAAACCGAGCAGACCGTAGCTGGCCCAATAATAACTCCAGCCCGGCTGGGTGGCTGGTCCTGCATGAGAAGAACAACGATCCCCTGCCTTGGTCATGGAAAACTTCGCTGTTTCAAAGTTGGGGCTTTACTCAAGCCCGAGGTATTGCTTCATGTACAGTTCGTAGGTTTTTTGCCCGGATTCCTCGCTCAAATCGAGGCGCAGCTCGTTGATGACTTTGATGCCCATAGCCAGCCAATCCCGCCAGCAATCGGCGCAAATACGTTGATAGATGAGCTGGCCCAGTTCATCGTTCATAGGCGGGGCCGGCAAGGGACGAGCGAAAGGTCCTGCTGGACACCCGGGACGTTGACAGCGAAAGCCGGTAGCCGATTCCTGGCTCGGTGGCACCTTGGACACACGGGGTACTTCCCCGCCCAGTTGGCGGATCCATTGCGCCATCTCGTCCCGAGGAACGCGATCACCGCGTCGCTCGGCCACTTCGTAACCGCGCCGCAAGACCTCCAGCGCTTTTTCGCGCTGCTCCAGCCGGGCATAACATTCGCCCAGATACTGGTAGGCCTTGGAGAATTCCGGATTCAGGGCCAAGGCGCGCTCAAAGGCGGCAGTCGCCTCCGCAAACTCACCCGCCTCCAAAAGCGCTTTCCCCAGGCCGAAATGCCCTAGTTCGTTATCCGGATCGTCCTGAGCCATCTTGCGGAACTGTGCTATGCGTTCGGCTTGCGCCGGGGTCATTGTTATTCCTCCGAAAGAAGTGGGCGGCTCATAATAGCTTATGTTTGGGCCAGCCAGGATACCAGTCCGCACGCACTTCGCGGATTCAGGCGAGCAGGGCCTGTTCGCACCAGATGGCGCAAGAGAACAACGCTGGTTCGCAGAAGGGCCGACCGACCAGCTGTACAGCCAGCGGTTCGTTTTGTGGGCTAGATGCAATGGGAAAACTGATAGTGGGATAGCCTAGGTAACTCCAGGGCGCGTTGCAGCACGGGTCGCCCGTGGTATCAGCTGGTGGCGGTGGCCCTGGCGCTGCGGGCGTAATCAGCACGTCCACTTCCGTAAAACATTTCACCATCTCCCAGCGGAGTCGTTCTTGATGCTGCCGGCACCGCACATACTCCGGCCCAGGAGTGCGCAGCCCTTCTTCCAGGAGAGCGGTGATTTTGCGCGGGTAAGCTTGCGGTCTGGCACGGAGCTGCTCCTCATGAAAAGCGGCTGCTTCCACAGCCATGATAGTGCGATGCCTTGACAAGACTTCGCCGAAGGCTGCCGGCGGTTCGAGAGTCCGAATCACCGCGCCACGGCTTTGCCAAGCGCGACATGCCGCCTGAAGGGCCTCTTGCATCACCGTTTCGAGGCGCTCTTCCCAGGGGCCGGGGATAAGCCCCAATCGCGGTGGCTGGCTCTTGCCTTGCCGTAACTCTTCTACACTGGGAACAGGCAGGTTGACACACCAGGGGTCATGGGGATCGTAACCCGCGATGACTGCGAAGAGGAGCGCTAGGTCGCTAACACTGCGGGCCATACCGCCGACATGGTCCAAATGGGGCGCGAACGGGTAAACGCCGCGTAAGCTCACTCGACCGAAAGTGGGTTTGAAGCTGGCAACGCCACAATAAGCCGCGGGTCGGGTGATAGAGCCCCCGGTCTGGGTAGCCAGGGCGGCGTAGCACATACCGCGAGCGACCGCTACCGCTGAACCACTGGAAGAACCTCCAGGTGTACGCCCAGGCAACCAGGGGTGGCGTGTGGGAGGGGGGTCGAACGCAGCGTATGGCGTGGTTACCGTCTTGCCCAGCAGCACCGCACCCGCTTGCCGCAACCGCTGCACGACGAACGCATCTTCTTGCCGCGGCTCCGCGTCTGCGTGCTCGACCCCAGCGCGTGTGGGCCAATGTGCCACGTCTATGATGTCTTTGACGCCCACGGGTATTCCGTGTAACCAGCCATGATCGATACCGCGCGTTAGCTCCTGGTCGCAGCGCCTTGCCTGTTCCAAAGCGCCAACTTCATCCACCAGCACCCAAGCATGTAACGTTGCATCCTCCGCGGCAATTTGTGCCAGGCAGCGGCGGGTTAATTCCTCGGCCGTGATTTCCCGCCGGCGGAGCTGCTCTGCAAGTTCCACAATCGTGGCCGACCTTCCTTCCGCGTTTGTCAAAGCCGTCGGGCGCAAAAGGTTCCCCATGTTGTCGGTTCCACTTCGGGTACGGTCAGGCGGTTGAGCCTGAATAGCAAGCATGGCTCGAAAAGTCCTGGGATTTTGCTCGCCTTCACCATAGTAAACCGTTTGCGCCAGCGACAGATCAAGCACACCGGTTTTGCGAAAAAGCAGCGCACTGCGAAAAGCCCCTAGGACAAACGCCCGCTGCCCTGCTACAATGCAAATAAACCGACTGCAGTGAGGTCGCGGCAAGAAGGGGCAACCATGAGCGGGCTGGGATGGTTGATACTCGGCGGAGTCGGCTTAGGGGTGCTGGTAGGGATTCTGCTGGCCTGGCGCCCCTTGCGCCGCTTTTATCAGGAAATCGAAACCATACGCGCCCAAGAGCTTTTCCAGCTGCAGCGCGAATACCTGGAGGCCAAATTCTTCGATACCGGAGCTCAGTCCGAAAAGCCCCGTGGTTTGCGCTGGAAAGAATGTGAGTGGGAAAAAAGTGTGGAGTTTGTGCGCGACAAGCGGTCGGGCAAATTGCTGGCCTTCGTTGGGGTCCTCATCACGTTTGAACCCACGCAGCCGGAAGCGGCCAGCTCGTCCTGGCAAGAACCCCGCACGGCCACGGCAGTTTTTCATTTCAACGGCCGCAAATGGCAAGTTGGTCGCGTGCTCTTCAACCTGAATCCGCATCAGGTTTTGGACAAATACCCCAACATCGAGCGGGTTGAGCCGACCAATCAGCAAGGTTAAGTGCGGATGGCGACGTTGGGGCCGATTCTGCAGCGCGAATTGCTGACTCTACCGCGACGGGGTCGGCATTATGTGTTGCGATTTGTTTACCTGGCGGGCTTGTGGGTATTGGCGGTGACGGCCTGGCAAGCCAGTCGTGGTTGGGGAAGCAGCGTTTCGCCAAAGGAGTTGGCCGACTTCGGCGCTTTTCTGTTCCAATTGCTCGCCTGGCTGCAATTGAGTCTGGTGCTGTTTTTTGCTGCTTTGACTGCCGCAGCTGCGGTCGCCATGGAAAAAGACCGCCGCACGTTAGTGCTCCTCCTGTGTACGGATCTCAGCGACGCGGAAATTGTCTTGGGAAAATTATTCGGCAGCCTGGCTCAGATCGGCTTGCTGCTGCTGGCGGCCTTGCCCATTCAAGCATTTCTGCTGCTGCTGGGCGGGGTGTCGCTCACGCAAATCGTGTTGGTTTTCATAGTGCTGTGTGCCAGTGGTTTAGCGGCGGGCGCCCTGGGGAACCTCATAGCTTTTTGGCGGGAAAAAACTTTCCAAACGTTGGCCCTGACCGTGCTGTGTTTAGCCCTGTATTTCTTGGTGGTGGAAGCGTTAGGATTGCTCGCCTACCTGCCAATTGGCGGAACAGCATGGGTACAGTGGGTGGCGATTGTCCAGGCCTGGTTGCATCCGTATCGGACTTTGGCCAACATCCTTACGCCCCAACCCGGCGAAACCTGGGCCGCTACCCCGGTTGTGCAATTCACCCTGGCTATGTGCGCGTGGGTAACGCTGCTCAGTGGCGTTGCCGTGTGGAAACTGCGGGTCTGGAATCCCAGTGGTGAACCGATTCAGCAACGCGAAGCTCCCGAAGAAGAGGAGCTTAGCGAAAAACCAGTGCTCGCCGCTCCCGGGCCTATTCGCGAAGTGTGGCCCAATCCTGTGTTGTGGCGGGAATTGTGCACCCGCAGTTATGGTCGGCGGCCGATGCTGATTAAGATGGCCTATTTGCTGGTGATTGCGCTCCTTGCTTTTGCCGCCTGGCGCAGCTTACCCGCGGCCGGACCTCAGGCTGCGGATCGCCTTTTACCTGCTCTGGGTATTGTGCCCGTGCTGGTGTTGGCGTTACTTTTGGTCAATGCCCAGGGCGTTACCGCGATTACGTATGAGCGCGACCTCAATTCCCTGGATTTGCTGTTGGTAACCGATATCACGCCAAAAGAGTTTATCTTCGGCAAACTGCTGGGGGTGCTCTACAACACCAAGGAGATCATCTTGCCGCCGTTCCTCTTGGCCGGGGCCTACGCCTGGGCGGGGTACATGGGTTTGGAAGTGCTCACCTATATGGTGATTTCCCTGGCAGTGCTGGTATTGTTCGCTGCGATGCTTGGGCTGCATGTGGGCCTGCACAACGTCAGCACAAAAGCCGCCATCGCTTATAGCCTGGGTACGATCTTTTTCCTGTTCGTAGGCACGCTGGTTTGCATCTACCTCTTGCTGATAGCGGGTCGGATCGAAGCCCAATTCACCAGCTTCTTGCTCTTTTTGGCCTTAGGCATTGGGGGAATGTGGTTTGTCCTCGGGGGACACAAGCCATCGGTGGCGTTGTTTATATCCTCGTGGCTATGTCCGATGGGGCTGTTTTACGCGGTGGTCAACGTGCTGGTAGATAATCCCTACACGGGGGCCAGCGGGGATCCGTTGTTGTCGTTTTTAGTTGTGGTAAGCGGGTTCGGCTTTACCATTGTTGCCATGCTTGTGCCCCTGCTGAGCGAATTTGAGGTCGCCCTTTGGTACCACACGCCCGCCGAAGAATGAGCGACACGCCGCCGACTTTGCCGGGGATATTGCCCAGAGCATTGGCTGCTTGGCTGAAGCGGTTGCGTCTGAGCGTACGCCGCGCTCTCGAAGCAGGTGCCGGCGGGCAGTTTGCCAGTTTGTTTCGCGGCGCAGGCGTTAGCTTCGAGGAGCTGCGCGAGTATCAGCCCGGCGATGACATTCGCGCTATCGAATGGAAGGCCACTGCACGTCTCGGTGTTCCCTTTGTCAAACGCTTTATTGAGGAACGCGAACTCTCCGTAGTCATCGCAGTGGACAAAAGCGGGAGCATGGCGTTTGGCGGCAATTCGCGGAACAAATGGCATACGGCTGTAGAAACGGCGGCACTGCTGGTGCTGCTGGCGGCTTACAACCGCGACCGGGTTGGTCTAGCTCTCTTTGATTCTACTTTGCGCCGCTTCTTACCACCGCGACGCGGTCTCCGTCAGGCCTGGCGCGACATTGCCCTGATGCTGTTGCAACGCCCAGAACGCGAACCCACTTCCCTGGGGCAAGTTTGCCAAATGTTATTGCGCTTACTCAGACGCCGCGCTCTGCTCCTCCTGATTTCGGACTTCTTAGACACGAATTACGCCGCCGACTTCCAACGTCTGGCATTGCGCCACGAGGTGATTGCTGTGCGCATTTACGAGCCTGCCGAGGCCCAACTGCCGACACGTGGGTGGTTCTTGTTGGAAGATGCGGAAACGGCTCAGCGTGCCTGGTTCGATGTCCGCAACCGGATGCTGCGCCAACACTGGTCTGCCGTCGCGGAACGATTCACTCGCGAACTGCAGGACACTGCACGCAGCGCAGGTGCCGACCTCTGGACGATTCCTACCAGCGAAGACTTACTGACCAGCCTCCGGCACTGGCTCACGCAACGCCAATTGCGCCTGCGGCATCATGCCTCAGCTAGGCCTTCTCCCTCTCGCATTTCTCCCCCGACACCGCGCGGCTCAGCAGACCGCCAAACGGCTGGGACTTAGCGAAGTCCGAGTTGCGCCAACGCTTTGTCGAATTTTTCCTGCTCCCCCAGACGCTCACGAATAGGCAGCTCAATGTAGCCACTCTTGCGTACCACGTCGTTACGCCGCAGGTAAAAGCGAACGAATTCCCGCACCTCTGCTCGCCGCAGCGATCTGAGCTTCCCGTAGATCAACAGCGCCCGGCTCAGCAATTTATAAAGCCCCCTCAGCACGTCTTCCCGCGTCGCCAAATAATACTCTTGGCCGCCTCGGTCCCTAAGCGCCACGACTGCCAACCGCTGACGGTTTTCTTCGTAATACGCCAAACCCAGGTAGGCCAGAGCGTACTTGCTCCGCGCCACCCCGTTGACGATGACGTTGTCATCTTCGGAAGCGTTATAGTCATTGCGGCTGACTTTTTCCTTGCCGTTGATAGCTTCCGTGAAATAATCAAAAGTTCCAGAATCCGTTCCAGGACCGTAAAGCTCTATCTTCTCCTTCGGCCAGTTGGGATCTACGTCGCTCCAGTACGTCGCAGGATTCTCCGGCCGCCAGATGTGCTGCAGTTGCTCGACCGTCATGTGTCGTGCCCAAGTATTCTCGGGGTGGATGATCACTGCCAGGCCATCTATGGCGACTTTCAGTTCGAGGAATTCGATGCCGTGCTTGCGGCACAACTCGGCTTCTGCTGGGCGGATCGGCCGCGACGCGTCACTGATGTCCGTTTCATTATTGGCGAACTTCTTGAAGCCCCCTCCTGTGCCTGAAATCCCGATGGAAATTTGCACTTTCGGGTGAATTGCCCGAAAGGCGGACGCCATCTTTTCCGTGATGAGATACGTCGTGCTCGACCCGTCTATTTTGATTTCGCCGCTCAACCCTTGCTGGCTGGGCAAGGGGAAGGCGGTGCACATGAGCAATATTGCTGCGAACGTTCCCGCAATCGCCAGCTGTGGTTTCATCGCCATGCTCCTGTGTGCGGCTAGGGTGGTGATTCCGACGGTATCTTACGAAACACATTGCCCCGAATTCAGCATGACTTGTGTGAATTGCCAGTGAAGATTTCGTAAAGAATCGCCCTTGCCCACGAAAATGTACGCATGTATGCTATATACAGGCGTACACAGCCGGCCTACGTGCGGCCTGCGGCAAATAAGCGACCTGGAACCACCATTGCTATAAAGGAGCAAGGCCATGCTAAAGGAGGACCAGCTCACCCCGCGGCAACGGGAAGTTTATCGCTTTATCCGTCAGTACGCCCAGGAGCACGGCTACGTTCCGACGGTGCGGGAGATTGCCACACATTTCGGTATCCGTTCGCCTAATGGCGTGGTGTGCCACCTGCGGGCGTTGGAACGCAAAGGATTGATTGAGCGGCAATCGGGACGCGCTCGAGCCATAGTCCTGCATCACGAATCCTGGGAGGACAGCGTCCCTGTGTATGGTGTGGTCGCGGCTGGAGCCCCTGTGGAGGCTATTCAGCAGGAGGCCGATCGCCTACGCCTGGGTGAGCTCTTCCCCACCCGACGGAACCTTTTTGCTCTCCGCGTGCGAGGCAACAGCATGATCGAAGACCATATTCAAGATGGGGATCTCGTGCTTATTGAGCCTAAGGATCATCCCCGCGACGGCGAACCGGTTGTCGCCTGGATCAACGGTGAAGTTACGT
>BEIM01000091.1 GCA_002898995.1 bacterium HR36 | reverse complement strand
CAAGGAGGGGGCAAGCCGCGGTTTACCGCAATAGCCACTGGTTTTCTGCCAGTCTTATTCCGCCACAGCACATTTGGCAACCTGGCCCAGAAAAATTGGAAATATTGCCTTGCCAAAGTTCAGGCCGCCAGCCAAGATGAAACTAGACGCCCAGTCAGTTCGAGGAGCTTATAATGTCTGGAAATGCCGAGTCGGTCTTAGGCGATTTGTTGGCTCGAGCGCAGCAGGGTAGGGAGAGTGCCCGCAATGAGCTATTTGCCCGGTGCCGCAGTATCCTGATAGCGATGGCCCGAGCGTATGCTCGTTATTTGCCAGAAGCCCGACTAGATGCCTCCGACTTAGTGCAACAAAGTTTGCTGAATGCCTACCAGGCATTTGCGAAATTTCGCGGGAAGACGCCAGGCGAGTTGCTAGCATGGTTGCGGCAGATTCTAGAAAACAACGCTACCGACGCCGCACGCCGCTGGCTGCTGGCACAAAAACGCTCTCCGAAAAAGGAAGTCTCCCTGACTCGCCCGGGCGATGCTGAGCGGGAGCGCGATTTCGATCCCGCAGCGGATTCGCTGCCCTTAGTAGACAAAGTAGCAGCTCAGGAGCGTGAAGGCCTGTTACAGCAGGCCTTGTGCCGACTCCCGGAACTCTATCGGCAAGTGCTCCGCTGGCGGCACCTGGAAGGTCTGCCTTTCGCAGAGATAGCTCGCCGGCTCAACCGTTCCCGGCCCGCAGCGCAAATGCTCTGGCTGCGGGCTGTGAAGAAACTGCGGCAACTTTTGGCCGCGTCTCCTTTGCGGGCTGATTATCGTAGCCCAGACTAACCAGGCTCTACTTCGGCTAAAACCCGCTGGCACAGACTGCTTGAAACCTAAAAAAGGCGAACCAGCCTGTGTTCGAACCACAACTGCCCAGCCAACCCCAGCCCGTCCCGGAGCTAGACGTTTCTCCAGAAGAGGAACGCGAGGCGGCGCTTTTGGAAGCCTATTGCAACGGCGATGCTGTTGAGCGACATCGCCTACGGCAAGAGCACCCAGAACTGGCGGATTTCTTCAATTGTCTGGACGCGCTGGAAAAGTTGCAACCGCAGGCAAAGGCCCCGCCTGCTTCAGCGCCGGTTAAGCCCGCACCTATTAGCTCGGGCGATGCGGTGACGGTGCAGTACGCAGAGCCAGCGCAGGGAACGGCCGCAACCGCGCCACGCCGATTTGGCCGGTATGAGTTGCTCGAGGAGATCGGCCGCGGCGGCATGGGCGTGGTGTACCGCGCCCGCCACGTGGAATTGAACCGCGTTGTGGCCGTGAAGATGATCCTGAGCGGCTACCTGGCCGACCGCGAACAGATTCGCCGTTTTCAGCAGGAAGCCCGCACTGCCGCACAGATTCGTCATGCCAACATCGTCAGCGTCTTCGATTACGGCGAAACAGATGGCCACCACTATTTTGCGATGGATTACGTCGCGGGGCAAAGTTTGCAGCAAGTGTTGCAGCGCGGGCCGTTAGCCGTTGACGTCGCGGCGCGGTTGGTCGCTACCATTGCCCACGCCGTAGCCCATTTGCACCAGCACGGTATCGTCCACCGCGATCTCAAACCTTCCAACGTCTTGCTCGATGAACACGGTCAGCCTTATGTCAGCGACTTCGGACTGGCGAAGTGGCTTCAGGAGAACGAGGTACGTACGGTAAGCGGCACAGTGCTCGGCACGCCGAGTTACATGGCTCCCGAACAAGCGCAGGGACAGACCGCCCAGATCAGCCCGCGCACGGACGTTTACAGTTTGGGGGCGATTCTGTATGCCCTGCTCACCGGCCGGCCGCCCTTCGCAGGGGACAACCCGCTGGACGTGATCCTACAGGTTCTGGAAAGCGAGCCCCCCAATCCCCGGCAGCTCCGGCCGGAGATCCCGCGCGATCTGGAATGGATCTGCCTCAAATGCCTCGAAAAAGATCCCCAGCAGCGCTACGCTACCGCCGCTGAACTCGCCGCGGATCTGGAGCGTTTCTTGCAAGGGGAAACACCTGCGGTGGCGCCTTACTCGGGTTGGCAGCGTTTGCGCCGCTGGTTTCGCCGCGAGCCGGCTTTCGGCTTGCATTTACTGGGCCTGGCACTGGTAACGCTGATCGTCCAGATGAACCAGTGGCTCAATCCCGGATCCAAGCTCAGTCCCAGGGTGCACGTGGACATCCTGGGCGTTCTGGGAATATGGGCGGCGGTGTTGGTACTGCTACGCTGGGTGACGCGATTTCCCAAAGCGGTGCAGTATTTGCCCGCCTGCTGGTGTTTGACGGATATTGCCCTGTTGACGCTGGTCCTGTGGCTGGCGGACGACCAACTCACACCGGTGGTGGCCGCGTATCCCGCATTTGTCGTCGGCTCAGGCTTGTGGGGACGCCGCTCGGTTATCCGCCTGACCACCGCCGCCGCTGTGGTGGCCTACGCGCTGCTCATTGCCGAACATGCCTGGCGTCTGGGTGGCTGGCAATATCTGGAGCGCCCACACCACCATCTGTTATTCGCGGTGCTGTTGATCCTGACAGGCGAAGCCACGGCCTGGCAGGTGGCGCGGCTGCAAGCGCTGCATCGTTATTGCCGCCTGGAACCCGGCGAACCCACCTCTTCGATTTCTAAACCATGAACCAATCAGCAATACGCGACGCCCAGCCCACGCGGAAGGTGTCCGTAGTCCCAGGACTGAGATCGCCTCGCTGATAGGCAGGGTTCGGCTAGCGTGAGTCGAGGTTCGGTAAATTTGGACGCTCCTCGCTGACCTCGGTGCGGTTTTGCTGGATTTGCGTCATTTCCATGGAGAATTCCTTGCCACCATCAGGCTTAGCACTGGCGACCGTTAGTTTGAGCCGATATTTGGCTTGCCATTCAGCGCTCGCCAGCCGACCTTCTTCTCGGTCAAATAAAATCGTCCCTTTCACATAGTCTGTCTGGAGTTCCCCTTTGGTGACCCGCAGAGGAAAATCATCGCTGGGCTTGGGCGGTGCATAGGCACACTTGGCCGAAACACTGATGCGGTCAAGCCGCTTACTTGCAACGGCCACGGTTCCCTCGTAGGTGAGCGTTTGCTGCAGGGTCAACGTGCCGAGCGGCCCGACGGCGAACGTGATCTGGCGTTGCCAATTATCTCCAGGGGCCACCGGCTTATCAGGCAGGAAGTTGAACTCGCTTTGAATTTGCTGGCGAATCGCATTCTCATTGACAAGCTCCGCCACGAATTTACCCACGACTGGGTCATCGGCTCCGATACGCTTCAGCAATTGCTCGTGCCCTTCGATCTTGGTGATGCGAAAGCTGCGGTCAAACGTAATCTTCAGTTTCAGTCCTTTGAATTGGTTGTAGGTGGCTCCGAGAAAAGTCTTATCGTCGGTCAGCACATCTTCGACTGTCTGTTCCAAAGCATATCCGTCGGGTTTAGTTTCCAGAACGTGGTAACGGTACAGCATAACGAGGCGTGCTTTCGTCGTGTTTTCTGCTTCCGCTGGCCCAACGGTTGTGGTCACGGTGGTATCCATCAGATAGTAGAACACTTCTCCGGGTCGCAGCTTCCACGCCAACGTCACTTGCTGGCCACGCGCTGCCTGGTTCCCGCAGAGTCCCAGCAGCACCAGCCCGACGAGGCAAAGTTGGCTGGCCACCCGCCTGGTAGTGAGCGAAGCTCGCGACATGGTTAGCCCCTTTCGCTGTGGTGCGGTATTTCCGTGTCCCGAATGGCTTGGCTAGACTCACATTTCGCAGTCACCGCAGCCTGACCTTTGCATCGCAGCGTACGGTTGCGTGTTGTTGGGCATTGTAGCATTTCTCAAAGGGCGGTACCAGAGCGACCGAGCCCAGCGCGTGGCCTGATAAGCAGTTGCTGGGTCGCGCTTGACCTGTTCCGATTGGCCATTATAGTGCCGTTTCTCGCAATTGCTCACCATGCCGTCGCGGGATACAAGACAGGCAGGAGGCAAGCCCGGCAGTGCTCCCGTGGCATCTATTACAACGGATGGTCGCGCTCGATTTGCTCCGCGTTTTCGTCTTGGGGCTGGTAGCGATTACCAGCGTCCTGGTGTTGGTGGGTGTAGTACAGGAGGCGACGCAGCAGGGCTTGGCTCTGGAACAAACCTGGCGTCTGGTGCCGCTTCTGGTTCCGGGGCTGCTGCCGTACACGGTGCCAGCTACCTGCTTGTTTGCGGTGTCGGTAGTTTACGGGCGGATGGCCCACGATAACGAAATCACCGCCATCAAAGCCGCGGGTATTCCTGCGACGCGGATCGTCGGGCCGGCGGTAGTTTTGGGGGCGATCTGCGCGGCAGTGCTGCTCTGGCTAGTGGGCGATACCATTCCCCGTCTGCATCATCGCTTGCGCAGCATCATCCTAGAGGACGTCGAGGAATGGCTCTATGCCCGGCTGCGTCGCGATCGCCGCATCAACGAGCCGAAGCTGGGCTATGCCATCTGGGTCAAGGAAGTGCAGGGCCGACGCCTGATTTCCCCGACGTTTGTCCGCCGGGACGCCCAGGGACGTGATGAAATCATAGCCGTGGCCCGTGAAGCCGAACTTTACGTGGACTGGCAGGAAGAGGTCTTGCGTGTGTACATGATTCAAGGAGAAATTGTCCGCGACTACCAGGGCCCCAGGGAAGTGCGCCTGGCTTTTGACGAGGAGGTGATCCCCGTGCCTTTGCCCGCGGCAGGGTTGCGGCGGAATAAACGTCCTCGCGAAATGACCGATTCCGAAATCGCGAACAAGCTCGCCAGTTTGCATCATGAAATCGCGGTTGTTCACCAGCAACTGCAAGACGCTCTCGCACAGGGCGAAGACCCCGCCACCTCCCCGAGCTTGCGCCAAAAGCAGGAACATTTGCAGTACCTGCGGAGCAGCGTCAGCGAATTACAGACCGAACTCGCGCAGCGTCCTGCCCTCGCTAGCAGTTGCATTTTCTTCGTCCTAATCGGCACGGCCGTCGGTATCTGGTTTCATCGCCGCGATTACCTCAGCAGCTTCGTTACCTGCTTTCTGCCTATCGTCCTGACGTACTATCCGCTCATGATGTTCGGTATCAACATGGGCAAGAAGGGCCAGCTGGATCCGCATTACGGTATGTGGATGGGTAACGCCTTGCTGGGCATGGTTGGCCTGGCACTGCTGGGTTACATTCGCCGCCGCTGATGCCGTTTTCAGGGCTAATAAGTCACATTGACGCCATCCGTTGCGAGAAGCAGAGGCGAGCAGCACCAAGGTTCGATTTGTTTGCTGCGACGCAGCACGGCCGACGGAAGCGCGCCGCTCCTATCTCCTCGGCCCGCGTGCCGCTCCTGCCCGCGGTTGTACCCGCTACCTGGTAGGCAGACTCGCCGAACCGGTATTTCGTCCGTCGGCAGTGCAAAGGCTGCTGCTGATCGATTCCCCTGGCGTGGAGTGCTTTCAATCCTCGATCCAACGGACTCAAGCAATTGCCTCTGCATCGGCGTCAGGCCATGCCCGAGCCATCGGTAGCAAGCCATCCGCTACTCATCGGTTCCAAGCAATTCCTGTGCGTCGGCGTCAATCCTCCGTCCATCGCTTTCAGGCAATGCGGATCCTGACACGCACTGACGGCGGCTGGTCGTGCTATGCCCCCTTCATCGCTTTCACGCATTCCTTGTCCGTTGGAATCAACCGTCACCCGCGGACTGTGGACTTTGCGGTCATGACCCATCCAGTGGTTTGGCGCAATCTGGCTATTTTGGGGCATCGTATTTCCGGTGAACAGCGTCATGGCACGTCCATTGGTTTGGCGCAAGCCCTGCGCGTTGGGTCAGGAAGGCGCTCTCCATCGCGCCCAAGCAATCCCCTATTCATCGGGGTCAGGTGTAAATGACGGTACGTGTGTGGGACCTGGCAAGTCCCAGTTTCTTTCTATCCCCTATTGCTCGGGGCCCAGCTAACAGAAACGAGAGGCATTCTAGTGTTTCTCTGCACATTCAGCCAGCCGTGTGGGCGTCGAAAATCGACAGCGTTGTACTCCTGCAATCGTTGGCATCCTGGGAATTGGTCATTCGCGAGCGCATCAGTATCGGTCAGTTGGCTAACGTCGTGCCGGATGTCTTGCGGTATTACGACCTGCCGGAATTGGCCGCGACATTGGCGCCACGTCCGTTGGAGATTGTCCATCCGGTCTCCGCCAACAATATCCCGCTCACCGCGGCACAAGCGCAAGTGATCTTTCGCCCCACTGCGGAAGCCTACCGCCGAGCCGGTGCCGCCGACCGTTTCGCCCTCCGCACGCCAAACAGGTAACCACAGCCAATTCCTGATCGCGACCATCCTCCTGTCGCCGGCTGAAAATTTTTGCGTCACACCCTTGACGCGCAGCAACCCCGTGCGTAAAGGAATACATGTGTTCCTAATCACCGGCGCCAAAAAGAGCCCAGAGGGCTTGACAATCAGGAGCCGGTTTTGTAAGCTTACTCTAATATTGCATGTTCGTATGGCAATGCCAATTCTCTTGATCACTCTAATGACGGCGTAAGCCAACACTTCCTACATCTTGCTCAGATTAGATCATTTATACGCATAAGTTATCAATTTGCCCAATATATATCACGCCTACGTACAGGCCATCAAATGTTAAATGTTTTGGCGATATAAATAGTATTAATATCTTTTGTATCTTGTTGATGATAATCCTCGTCTTGCCCAACGGCGCGCCATGGCGCCCTGCGGGCTCGTTGGGCGCAACTTTGTCAAACGGGCGCCTTCGCAGCAAAAATCTAAGGAAAACAAAAATGTCGCAAAAAATATTCAGCAAAGCCACAGCCGCAACTTGCTTAGCAGGGCTCGTCGCCGTGGCGGTAATAGCCGCGTTGACGGCCGGACTGATATCGCTCGCAGACGTAATCAGTGCGGTCTTCAAATTCCTGGTGGATCTCTTTACCCGCAAACAGCATTGGGTGTCGTTCCGGCAACGTACTAAGAGAGGCCCCGCCTTCGACCAAGATGGCAGCGTGTTGGTCGCTGCGACGGCTAGATCCACTCACCCACTGAAGAAGGCGTCTTTTAGGCTGATGCACAAGCGGGGTAACGGCCCCTGCAGATAACAGGCGATTCCTCGCTGATTTAGTCACAAGCAACCTAGCGCCACCACAGCGCGGGGCTGATGTGTCTGCGCTGTGGGCTGCCCATGCTGCGCTAGAGAACGGCTCGATGCTCGATCCCGTTGTCTCTTGTGCGAATCGAGCGGCAGTTGTGGCCTACCGATGACACTTTTGCTGACGCGCTGGAACGGTTCGGAGATGCCGACTTACTCCCATCCGAAAGCTGTACTAGTGTTCGCCGCTCTTGGCTTATCTCTTTTCTGGAGAGGACCGGCGCCAAAGTAATTGGGCGCGGACGTGCGTTCGTATGTGTCAAAAGTCGCGATTTCGTCGGGAAACGTTGGTGGTGCAAGACGAGAGCGGCGGGCGTTAGCCCGCCGTGGTTCCGGCATGCGCACTTACTGGGGATCGGCTTGTATGCTCGGAGATCCACATTACCAGAACAGAACCAGGTTACGCGCAGATGACCGCCATTCTGCGAAGGTGCCAGGGACTGCCAACGGGGCTCTGGTGAACCTCATTGCAATTGCGTTACTGCAATTCACGGCGGGCTGACGCTCCGCGCTGCTCTCGTTCCAAAGAGTCCGTTGCCCCGGAGCGAAATGGCATAATGGTTGGCTGAGGCGAGAACGCTCGCCGCTCTCGTTCCAAAGAGGCCGTCTCCCAGCAGATGACGAGGGCCGTTGCCAGGTGCCTTTCGTGATCCGCGATCGGCTGACGACCATTACCCCGCTCTTGCCGATTTGGACGCAGAGGTGCGACGCAAAGGATTCCGCGACCGTGCCCCCTCATCATTCCCTGCCTGGCTGTAGGCTGGCGAGGTGCTCCTCGAGAATCCGCAGCTGGTCGAGGAGGTCGGATTCGAGTTGGCGTTGCTGCTCGACGACTTCGGGCGGGGCCTTGCTGATGAACTGATGATTGGCGAGTTTGGCCCGCACGGTCTGAAGCTGGCGTTCTTTCTCCTGGCGCTGCTTCTGGAGGCGTTTTGCTTCCGCGGCCACATCCACCAATCCCTGCAGGTGGAGGTACACCTCGAAGTCGGCGTGCACAGAAGCGGCGGCCTGGGGCGGGCGGGTTGCATCAGGGCCGCAATGCCATTGGCCTACGCGGGCCAATTGTTCGATAAACGGTCTTAATGGCTCCAGTTGCCGGGCGATGGCCGCATCGGTGCGAACGGTGACTTCAACAGCGGCTTTTTCGGGCACCTGGAAGTTACTGCGGAGATTACGAATAGCGCGGACGAGTTCCTGGAGGCGGGCGATCTGGCGTTCGACGGTAACCTCGCGCCAGGTTGCGGGAAATTGCGGCCAGGGAGCGATCATGACGCTATCGGCAGCGTGCCGGGGTTCGGGAAGACCGCGGTCGGCAGCGCTTTCGTTCAAAGCCTGCCAGAGGGATTCGGTAACAAACGGCATCACTGGATGCAGTAACCGGACAATGGCATCGAGGACGCCCACGAGCATCCGCTGCACCAGTGGCCTGGTGCTCGCCTTGCGTAGCCGCGCTTTGCTCATTTCCACATACCAGTCGCAGAACTCGCTCCAGGTGAAGTCGTAGAGTCTGCGCGCCACCTCGGCCAAACGGTAGGCTTCCAGATCACCAGTTACCTCGGCGGCGACGTCGGTCAAGCGGCTGAGAATCCAGCGGTCTTCCAGCGGGAGCTCGTCCCAGGCAATCGCGGCTGGGGTGTAGCCCTCCAGATTCAGCAGGACGAAACGAGCGGCGTTCCAGAGTTTGTTGGCAAAATTGCGGCCGATCTCAAAACGTTCCGAAGCCTGCCGGGCGGTGGGTAATTCGGGGTCTTCGCTGGGCCAGGGGCCACCAGGTCGGAACGGTTGCTTGCAGTGCGGGCAGGTCACCTTGCGCGTCCGCATGTACAGATGCTCCTGCTTCTGCGGCACCAGTGCCTGACAATGCGGACACACATTGGCCACCGGCATCCGCACATCCTGAGTTTCCGTGGCCAGTTGGCACAGCCCGCACCGCAACGCATCCGTGCCATACAGGCTGATGATGTCCAGCGGGTCCACGCCGTTGCCCTTGCTCTTGCTCATCGTCTCGCCGAAACCATCCAGGATCTTGGGATGCACGTACACATGGTGGAACGGGATTTGTCCGGTGTTGTAAAGCCCCATCATGACCATGCGGGCCACCCAGAGGGTGATGATGTCGCGGCTGGTAACCAGGACGCTGGTCGGATAGTAGTAGCGCAAGTCGGGGGTATCATCGGGCCAGCCGAAAACCTCATGGGGCCACAGTGCTGAGCTGAACCAGGTGTCGAGCACATCCGGGTCTTGCCGGGCTTGCAGCGGGGAATCTGGGGCGGTCAATTCGGGAAGGTCGCTGAGTGCGCAGACCAACCATTGTTGGTGCTCGTCATCGCGGCGCCAGACCACATCCGTGCGTGGCCCGAAGAGCCGGCGCAATTCGCTTTCGTCCACCTGGGTGTACCAGATGGGGATGCGATGACCCCACCAGAGTTGTCGGCTGATGCACCAGTCCCGTTTTTCCTTAAGCCAATCCAGGTAGGTGCGGGCGTAGCGCTCCGGGAAGAAGCGAATCCGTCCGGATTCGACCGCTTCGATAGCCCGCTCCGCTAAACTGGCCATACGCACGAACCACTGCTCGGAAAGATACGGTTCAATCGGCGTCTTGCTGCGGTCGCTATGGGCCAACTCGATCTGGCGGTCTTCGACTCCTTCCAGCAGCCCGAGGCGCTGCATGTCTTCGATGACCCGGCGGCGAGCTTCGTAGCGGTCGAGGCCGGCGTATCGGCCGCCGTTCGCGTTGATCGTGCCATCGGGATTGAGAATGTTGATCATGGGCAGACCGTGCCGCAGACCGCATTCGTAATCACGGAAATCGTGAGCGGGCGTGACCTTGACTGCTCCGGTGCCTAGGGTCGGATCCACGAGTTCGGCATCGGCAATGATGGGGATTTCCCGATTCACTAGCGGGATCAGCGCCTTTTTGCCGATGAGGTGGCGGTAACGTGGGTCGTCGGGAT
>BEIM01000090.1 GCA_002898995.1 bacterium HR36 | reverse complement strand
AAACCTCCGCACCGCGAACAAGATAGGCATAGGACAACCAATGGCGAAAGGTCGACGGCAGTGCGGGCGACAAACGGAAACGCAATTCGCTCATGCCCGTTCCTTTGCATAAGCCCAGGCTAAGTCATAGTGGACGCACCAGCCTGTGGGCTAAAGTGGTCATTCCATAGGCACCCTCCCCATCACCGCTCCCCAAGGCGAAAGACCGTTTCTCAAAATCCTGCGAGTCCCTGCATCTTTGTTTCGCAGTCCAAAGATAAGTCCGCAGATGGAGGCCTCCAGGTGCCGCCGAGAATTAGTGATTCAGCTTCTCTTTCAAGAGCCGGACTTGACGGGTGTTTTCTGTAACCAGACATAAGGCGGCAAACCAAACGAATCTTCCGGCGGAACTCCATCAGGCTCTACGCGGCCCTGAAGCAAGGGCCTGATATACTGCAAAAACTTCGGTGTAACATCGTAGCCTGAGCTATCAATGAACTCCTCATCCAGGAATCGTGTCTGATTAGCTACCCTACGTAAATCAATGGCGATGGGCATCGCCTGGTAGGGGGCAGAATAGTCTTTGCGAGGTTCGAAGCCTACAGTATAGCCGCTCATGCCTTCTAAAGCGAAACGCACTGCGGCCTGGCCGGTGAGAATGGCTTCATCGCGGTCGGTTTTGGACATTAGGTGACCGGCGTTGCGCTGGCTGGTGCCCGGCAAATTGAAGCGGGCGCGAACGTGATCCAAAGGGCTTCCTTGCCACCAAGGGGCAACGGCCACTGTTTCGATGCGCAAATGCTCCTCAAGTGCGTCGCGCAAGTAAGCTGCTGCTCCGCCTAATTGCTTGTGACCGAACGCATCTTCTTGCAAACTGCCTCGTGTCCGTGCAAGCTCGGCGTAGAGCTTGTTGCCTTGATCGCGAATGCCCTCGCTGACCACCACGACGATGACCTTGCGCCGCGTCAGGAGATCTTCGACGTGGCTCAGGAAACGGTGTAGCTTTAGCCGCCGCTCTGGGAACAGGATCATGTGCGGCGCATCGCCCTCCCGTTGTCGAGCCACCGCTGTTGCCGCAGCCAGCCAACCCGCGTTCCGTCCCATCGCCTCGATGAGGACGACCTGGTGTTGAGTGGCCATCGCCTGGGCATCGAGCCAAGCCTCGCGTACCAACGTCGCCAAATACTTGGCCGCACTGCCGTACCCAGGGCAATGGTCTGTTTCTGGGAGATCATTATCAATGGTCTTCATCACTCCCATAACCCGGATCTGATAATTGGCCTCCTGCGCGAGTTGGTGCACTTTCAGTGCGGTATCAGCGCTATCGTTTCCCCCGATGTAGAAGAAATAGCGAATGTTGTACTGTTCGAGCACACGGAGGATTTGGCTGAAATCTTTCTCCTGCACCTTATAGCGGCACGAACCTATGGCGGCGGCCGGCGTCCACTTGAGCCCCTCAATGACACTGGGGGCTTCCGCATTCAGGTCAAACAATTCGTCGCGGATCACGCCGAGAATGCCATGATCGGCGCCGTAAATCCCCGTGATGCAATCATATTTTCTTAGCTCGGTTATTATGCCGTAGGCTTGGGCGTTGATGACGGCGGTTGGGCCGCCAGACTGAGCGATCAAAGCATTACCGCGTAGTGCACTGGCCATAGTTCACTTCCTGAAGATTGGCAAAGCCGCTGGGCAAAGTCGCAAACGGGCGAAGTGCCCGAGCACTATAATACCCAAAGCCCAGCTCTCCGAAAAGGTTAGGTGGCTGAAGCCGAGGATGACCGAACCCAACATTTACCGTACCTTTTGGCCTACTGGCGCCTCAAAATCGCGGCTCTTCCCCAACGGAGCAACGGGCCTTGCTCATGGGTTTGCTGAATCGTCTGAGGGGAAGCATAAAATCAGGAACACGCGGAGGTAATGGCGATGAGTGCGACGGTTCTCGAGATGGAGGCGAAAAGGAATCAGGGGCAAGCAACGCTCGCAGCTGGGCCGAACGAAGCAGCAACGTTAGTGGAAGACGAAGCGCTCTACGAAGTGGAGTATGGCCGCGTTGTGGAGAAGCGCATGGCTTACCATACTGCACAACTGGCTACGGAGCTGTGCGTCAGTCTGGGCATCTACCTTCGCGAGCAAAAGCAGGGCAGGGTTGTTCAGGAATGCCTGTTCATTCTGGATGCGGAAAGGAATCTGCGGCGGCGGCCGGATGTCGCATTTGTGTCGGCACAGCGTTGGCCCCTGCACAAGCCGCTGCCAGCCGAAGGAGATGCCCCCGTCGTGCCTGACCTGGTTGTCGAAGTTGCCAGCCCGCGCGATTTGCTCGAAAAGACTTTCGGCAAAATCAGGGAGTATTTTCACTACGGGGTGCGCGAGGTGTGGCTCGTACTGCCGATGGAACGGTTGGCATACGTGTTTAGCAGTATGAGGCAGGTTCGAGGGGTAACGGCGGGGGAAGAACTGGATGGCGGCGAGGTGTTGCCAGGTTTTCGACTGAAGCTGAGCGAGTTATTCGCGGCTGTGCCTGTGGAAACAACTCATTCCTTGGGCGCATCGGAGTAAGGGAAGGGAGCTTGGGGATGAGAGAGCGACGGTCGCAGGGGGCAGTCGAACGGATCCGGAAGGAATGCGGGTAGGGCAACGAGCTACCAACACGCGGAGGTAATGGCGATGAGTGCGACGGTTCTCGAGATGGGGGCGAAAAGGAATCAAGGGCAAGCGACGCTCGCGGCTGGGCTGAACGAAGCGGCGCTGTTAGCGGAAGACGAAGCGCTCTACGAAGTGGAGTATGGCTGCGTTGTGGAGAAGCCCATGGGCGTCCTCAGCACCATATTTGCAAACGAATTATTTCGGGTTATGGACCGAGCACTGGGAGCACAACGTGCGGGTTGGCTAGTGCAGGAATGTTTGTTCATCCTCGATGCGGAAAGGAATCTGCGACGGCGGCCGGATGTGGCGTTTGTTTCGGCACAGCGCTGGCCTTTAGATAAGCCGTTGCCAGCGGCAGGCGATTGGCCGGTCGTTCCCGACTTGGTCGTTGAAGTGGTCAGCCGCGGCGAGTCCGCGGAAAGGCTGCTGCGAAAAATCGCCGAGTATTTCCGTTATGGCGCGCACATGGTCTGGGTCATGTTTCCGAATCTGCGGCAGGTTTACGTCTATTCGAGCCCAGACCAAGTCCGTGTGGTCGGGGAGTCGGCTGAACTGGACGGCGGCGAAGTGTTGCCAGGTTTTCGGCTGAAGTTGGGCGAGTTATTCGCGGCTGTGCCTGTGGAGCAAGTACCACCGCAGCCTCGAGCCTCAGAGCCGGCTGCGTAAACTAACTGGCCGCCAACGTAAACGTGCTGCGGAGTCGAGTCTGTTTCCAGCAAGGTGCGCAGTGGGTCGTGGATGTTTGCAGCCTCCAACGGGATAACCAGGAAGTCCGCGAGCCGGCCAGGGGCGAGGAAACCCGCCTCGGTCCAATTCAGGAGCTTGGCAGCGGTGTGGGTGGCCATTTGGAAAAGCTCTGCGGGCGTGAGTGGACAACCGCGTTGCCAGACGTACCGTAGTTCAGCAAGGAGGTCGAGGTCAGGATTGGAGGCGCGGCTATCCGTGCCGAATACTATGGGAACACCTCGTTGCAGTAACTGCAACCACGGATGGGGCGGATGCCCGAAATAAGCATGCGTCCGGGGGCAGTAGACGACACCGACGCGGTCGTTGCCTGCCCAGTGTACCAGCGTTGTCACGAGAGGCTCCGTTGGATAATTGACGTGGACGAGGAGCAACCGAGTTGCCGAACGCAGCCACCGCAGCAGGCTTTCATAACTGGGAAACAGGGCGGTTTCGTCCCAGGCACTAAGTGACTCGAGCCAGGCGCGAAAAGGGCCAGTGTGACTAGTCAGGAGCGCCAATTCCTCGGCAAACTCCGCGAAGTGGATGGCCAGAGGGAGCCGGGTTTGCGCCGCCAAACAAAACAACCCGCGCCGAGTCGAATAAGGCGAATGAGGGCTGAGTCCAAGGCAGTAATGGCCTGCGGGTGTCTCTGAGCGCAGCAAAGCTCGAGCGGCCTGCCAGGCTGCACGGGCGCGGGATTTGCTAAGTCCGAGGATTTCGAGAAACACAGTGGCCCGCAGTGGAGAGTTGCGCAGGACTTCCAGCGTATGGCGGGTAGCGGCGATGTCGCCCACCAGAGTCACCCCGTGCTGCACCGATTCCACGATGCCTCGCCGAACGGCTTCACAGATGCTTGCAGCCGTAGCGGTACGCCGGTAGGCGACCACGCGGCCCAGCCAGGAACAGGGATCTCGCGGTGACTCTTGCATAGACAGGTCGGAAAGGTCGAGATGGGTATGGGCGTTAACCAGTCCCGGCATGATCAGCGCCTGGCCGAACCGCTGTTCCGCGTAGCTTGCCCGACCAGGTTCAACAGCGATGATACGCTCGCCCTCCCACGCAAGTAGAGCATGTTCGTAAAGACAACCTTTGCCGTCGAATAACCAACGTGCGCTAATGCTCGGCATGGTCTTTCCGCATGTTCACGCCTCGGCGAAGAAACAGCAATTAGCGGACCCAGCTTGCTGCATCGGCGGCCGCAGCGAGCCGTTATCAAAAGCGTCGCGCCAGGCGGTTGCCCGGGAGGCGTCGCAGCAGGCCTTGCATCTCTAGATGGACCACCGCACGCGCCAAATCCTGTGCTGACAATCCCGTTTGCGCCGCCAAAATATCGACATCCAGAGGCTCATGGCGCAGGGCGGCGTAAAGCTGGCGCACATATTCGGGGGTGCCTTCCGGCCAGACCATTGGTGGATCGACTGTGCCTTCGCCGACCGATTCCCGCGATTGCGCCAATTCGGGTTTATTAGTTTCCGGCGACTGCGTATCCGCTGAGTCCCAGTCAGATAAATGGCTTCTTCTTGATGCCTCGGAAGCAAGCGGCGGACTGTTGGCAGGCTTCGATAACCCAGAGGGCAGAGGCGGATCAACGACGCGCAAACGGGTGCGGACTCCCGCCTTATTGGAACCAGTTGCCCGGTAATCGGCTTGACCACGCAGAACGGCGACAATGTCCTCGGCATCCCGCACTGGCCAAGCGCCCTGCCGTAATAGTTGGACAATGCCGCCGGAGGTGGGGCTATCAATGGGGCCAGGCACAACGAAGACGTCGCGGCCTTGCTCCGCCGCATGGCGGGCCGTTATCAACGCCCCACTTTGATCACTTGCTTCGATGATCACTACGCCTTGGCACAACCCACTGATCAGCCGATTGCGAGCGGGGAACAGGGTGCGCTCAGGCGGCATGCGCATCGGTTGCTCACTGACCAAGGCACCGCGTTGTGCGATGGCTTCGGCTAACTCACGATGTTCGGGGGGATAAACACACAAAAGGCCGCCAGCAAACACCGCTACGGTGCGCCCGCCGTTAGCCAATGCCGCCTGATGGGCAATCGCGTCAATGCCTCGAGCCAGACCGCTTACAATGGTAAAGCCTGCCCGCACCAGCCCGGCGACCAGGCGCTCCGCGATCCGCCGTCCGTAATTGGTGCATAACCGTGATCCCACGACGGCCAGACATGGTTCCTGGGCACCCAGCTTCCCGCGGATGTACAGGATCGGCGGGGAGTCGGGCAATGGACGCAACGCCTGCGGATAATCTGGCGACTGCCAGGAGATGACCTGCGCACCGGCAGAAGTGATGTCGGCCAATTCCTGTTCAACCGGGGCTTGCGCGAGAGCCTGTTTCAGAGCCGTGACCAGTCGCCGGGGCAAACGCTGCACTTCTGAAAAGCGTTCCGCGCTTGCCTGCAATACCGCCTTTGCCGAACCGAAATGTTCGACCAGTGCCCGCGTCAGACGTGGGCCCAACCCAGGAACTAATCGCAAGACCAATAAGGCACGTGTTTCCTCGTCCACGCTCCCATCCTCAGACAATGCTCGTGCCTGCTAGGCTTGCCACCCCAAACCGACGTATCCCCTGTCACTGTTCCGTTCTCGGGCAATTCTGCCGTGTGTTAGGCTGACGCCCGCTGTTTCGGTCGGCCTTTGCTATCCCGGCAATGCGAGCCACTGCTATCATTCGCCGGGTAATGAGTCGATTTTATCTGGCGGTGCCCGTCAGCATCCTGGCTTTGCATATAAGCCCGCCGCACAGCCTGCTACATCAATTCGGTGGCTGCACCGCACGGCGGACTAATCCCCACCGCTATTCAAAGAATCGAGCTGGGTACCCTTAGATTGCACAAGGTCATGCTAGGGGCTTGATTGCGGTTTAGGTGTGGGTTTGCCGTTGGGTTTAGTTGGCGTCTTTTGCTCAGCTTTTGTCGGTGGTTTTGCTTCGGTCTTGGCAGGAGGCTTGGGCGCGGGCTTAACTTCTGGCTTGGTAGGTTCGGCTGGCTTGCTCTCGGTAGCGATACCCAACTCCACCCGTAAGCCCGGAATTGCCGCCATGAGTTTGTTCGCACCAGCTTCGCTTACCTTGGTTTCCCACACGTAAACCCGTTTCAGTCGTTTCAGGCTCGCCAGTTCTGCCAATCCCTGGTCGCTGACTTGCGTACCGTACAAATTGAGCACCTCCAAGTAGCGCAGCGATCGCAGTGATTTCAAGCCCACATTGGTCACCGCCGTTTTTTGCAATTTGAGCACACGAACATGAGGTAATTTCCCTACCAGCAGCATTTGCGCATCGCCGACGTTGGTACCAGCCAGGTTCAGCTCGACAAGATTGGGTATGTCGGCCAAAAGGGCTAGTTCGTCGTCGCGCACAGGCTGATGGCGGAGACTAAAGTCGGCGTAGAGCCAATTCGTGTTCATTGCCAGACGCAATACCAACACCCCTGCTTGCTGCAACCGTGCCACGGCCTTCTTTTCAACGTCGCTGATAGGCAAGCCTTCCTCAGGCAGCTCAGGCTTCTCCTGGGCCTGCAAAGTCTGTTCGCTGCCCAGGAACGTAACCAAACTCGCCACCAGGCAAAGGGATGCCAGGAGATACCTTGAGCGCATGGCCGGTTCGACTCCTTTGCCAGGCCTTGAATATCCCGCGGGCGAGATCATTGCCAGGGTGAGAAATCTGTGGGCTTAAGGAAAATGGAAATGACGCCGGTCTTCGGGACTACCAGCGGACCACCCGCCTTTTCCTCGGATTCTTTGCGGACGCGCTGCCACTCGGGATCTTTGCTGAAAGCGGCGAAAGATTCCTTTGCCGCTTCGACGCTCTTATGGACGAGCAAGTAGATCAACTTGCGGTCGGCTTCCTTCTGACCGGGCAACAAACCCCAGTAGGCCAGATTAACCATGCCATGTTTGGCGAAGAGTTTCATCGTGTGATGGCGAAAGCGTTCGTGTAAGGCTTCGAGCCGACCAAGTTCGGCAGTGTAGATGCGCAATTCAAAGACGCGACCTGGGAGCTTTTCTAGCCTGATCGGCGGCGAATAATCCGTCGGTCGCATCAAGTAGGATTCCACTTTGGTGACCAGCCGGCCTCCCCTTTCCGTTTCCGCACGCACGCGCTGCCATTCGGGATCGGCGGCAAATGCTTTCCAAGCCTTTTCGCGTGCCTCGGCGTTGGTGAAGGCCACGATGTAAATCAAGCGCTGGTCTTTTTCGTCCACTGGCACCCAGTAGCCGATATTCACTATGCCATGTTTCTCAAAAAGCTTGGTCGTATGCTGCCGGAAGCGCGCCAGCAGAGCGTCCATTTTCCCAGGCGCGGCATAGTATATGCGCAGCTCATACACCGCTGTAGAAGCTGGTTCGGCGGCTACACTGGACATAGCTAAGGCGAATCCGAGAGTCAGCCACATTGCATTCTCCCTCCACAAAAGTTAGGCCATCCTTCTATCTTTCCCGCTTCGGGTCGGCCTTGCGATCTGCTGGTTCTTGGCGTGTTCTTCGCAGTTGAACCGAGCAGCCCCGCACTTAGTAGCCTAATTTGCGCTGGGCTTTTGGCGCGGGTTCGAGGCTGCCGCACTGGTTCCTTGGGTCGTCTGTTCGGTAAGCGGATAGCGTGCTCGTTTCCGCTCCTGCTTGGCTGGCCAAAGGCTTGTGTCTAGTACGGTCGTTTCCTTTTTACTCGCGCTTAGCGAAACATTGCATCTATGGGCGATGCGTTGCCGCTGCTTGGCTTGGCGGTCAGACAGGCAACTTCCAAGGGGCGCGCCGTGGGCGAGAAAGCATTGCGTTAGCGTGGCTGTCATCGAAGCGGTGCGTTTTCGGATCCCAACGCAGCTTCTTCCCTGTGCGTAACGCAATGACACCGATATGGCAAACGATCACCGAACTGGCGCCGACGGTGGCATTGCAAATGGGTTGCTGGCGACTACGCACACAATCCACGAAGTTCTGCATGTGGTTGGTCGGCCGGGTCGGGTACAGTTCTTGGGGCAACTGGATAGGAGCGGCCAAAATTTTCGCATCGCTGGCCAGGATCATGCCGCGGCTGACAAAGATTGTGCCTTCCTCGCCCACGAGGAGCACGCCGTTCTCATCGCCACTGATCACTTCGATTTTGCCTACTGGCTTGCCTTTCTGGAAGCGTGTGGGCACTTCGCCCCGGGCATTCACTAAACCTTTCACCGTTGTGCCGCCCCCACTCATGGCTATAACCCGCGTGCCGTCGTCGTAGGTGTACTGCACCTGGAAGTGAGGATGGCAGTTGTAGCCGTCATCACCAGGGTAAGGCGGATCGGCTTTCAAAACCTCTATCAGCACTGGCCCGCTACCATCTTTGTTCAGGGCCCACTGGGCGACATCAATATGGTGAGCTCCCCAATCGGTCATCTTGCCACCGCTGTATTCGTACCACCAGCGAAACTCGTAATGGCAATTGGTCTTGCCATCCTTGTAGCGATAAGGCACCTTCGGCGTGGGGCCGAGCCAGAAATCCCAGTCGAGCCCTGGTGGGATCGGCGCTTCGGGGATCGAGCCACTCGTAGGGTTGCTACCAATCCGGCACTCGATGAGTTTAACCCGGCCGATGCGGCCAGCACGCACTGCTTCCACAGCCAGACGGAACATCCCACCGTATTCGGTGCGCTGCTGGCTCCCTGTTTGCAAGATGCGACCAGTGTCTTTAGCCACTTTTTCGATCGCCAATGCTTCCTCGACGGTAAGGGTGAGAGGCTTTTCGCAATACACGTCCTTGCCTGCCTTCATCGCCTCGATGGCAATCTGGGCATGCCAATGGTCGGGCGTGGCGATGACGATGCAGTCAACATCCTTGCGTTGCAGCAATTCACGGTAGTCGCCGTACGGACAAGTGAAATCCTTGAAACCTTTGCCCCGCATTACTTCTACAGCCCGCTGACGATGGCGAGCGTCCACATCGCAGCCGACGACGTAAGTCATCTGTCCAGCCTTGATGCTAGGCCCCGAAGCGTCTACTAATTGCAGGCCACGACTAGCCGGGCTGCCTATGCCGACGATGCCAAAACGCAATAGGTCTTGGGGTTTGCGGTCGGCTTGTTGTTTTTCCTGGGCGTAAGCCCATTCCTGCGCGTACCAGCCAGGCAATCCCGCAGCCATCAAAGCACTAGCAGTCCGCTGCAAGAATCCGCGTCGCGACAGAGTTCCCCGTTCGTACATAGTCGTCCCTCCATTACGGGCTTTTCCAGCCACCCCGAGACTCTGCACGGAATGCCTACGGTGGGCTCACCAGAAAGTGTCTTTCCCCTGGGTGGGTGGCAGCCTCGACCATCATTGTAAAAAATGGCGCGTCGGCAACAATTCAACCACCCAATTTCTCGAGTATTGGCTTGGTCTGTGAGCGAGTAACCGCACGGGAAAGCCCTGGCGTGTCTAGCGCGGTTGCTTTGAGGGTTTAGTGGGCGTTGGGTGGTGAATGTAGTCATTTCGGATTCAGAAATTTCAGTGGACAGTAACAGCGTTTCGGATAGAAATGAGGGTGGGTGGGGCCTAAGGGTGGGAGAGGAGGGTTCTGCTATTGCAAGGCCGACGCAATCGGTCGGCTGGGCTGGTTTACGCGGGGCATATGCCGCCTAAGGCGCGCACCTGGCTCGCTGTAAGCGAGGATGGAAAAAAGACAAAGGACACATGCGAACGAAAAACACTCCTAGCCAAGTGGTAGGTGCCAATAACTGAGTCGGTTTTAGGATCGCTAAATCTCATAAAGGCAGGAAGAACAATCGCAGGAGGAACTCAGTCGGTAGTATAATTCGGATATAAAAGGTCGTCTAA
>BEIM01000089.1 GCA_002898995.1 bacterium HR36 | reverse complement strand
ATCAATTTCGCCGCAAACTCGCCATTCGCGCCCGGGTGCTGGAGGAGACGTTTCAGCAGCAACTGCGCCGTAGGGCTGAGCAGTATCTGAACGAGTTCTGGGGGCTGGATCCGGACTACGATGTGCTGCGGCCTGGCAACCGCTTCGTGCGACCGGGACTTTCATCCCGACTGCTCGACGGTTTCAGCCTCGGCGCTCAGGGCCGCATCGGGCGCTTCCTCTGCGCTCAACTTGGCGTGCAGGGTGACGAGTACTGGGGGGTTCTGGACCGACTGCTTGACCTCTTGGTGAGGCATGGGCTCCTGGTTCGACTGGACCCCGTAGACGACCATCAGCCATACCAGCTGGATGCGTCCTGCCTTCACTGGTGCCTGGGTAACGGGTCTCCCCCGCCTCCCGATCCGCTCTATTCCCGTCGCGCTACCGGGGGTGGCTATGCGGAAGTATCTCCACCGGTCAACCGGTTCTTCCAGCGCCTCTACGAGCAATCGGCAGCAAGCCTTGCCGCCCTGGAAGCCCGGGAACACACCGCGCAGGTGGTCGCCCCCGGTGAGCGAGAGCGGCGGGAGCGACGGTTCCGCTGGGATGAGCACGACCGCACCAAGGAGGCCGAGCTCGGACGCCGCCTTCCCTACTTGGTATGCTCGCCCACGATGGAACTCGGTGTGGACATCGCGGACCTGGATTTGGTGCACCTGCGGAACGTGCCGCCCACGCCGGCAAACTATGCCCAGCGCAGCGGCCGGGCCGGCCGCCAGGGTCAGCCAGGTCTCATCGTGACCTACTGTGGCGCCTTCAATAACCACGACCAGTATTTCTTTCGGCGCCGCGCAGAGATGGTCGCGGGGAGCGTACGACCACCCCGGCTCGATCTTGCCAACGAGGCTTTGCTGCGCGCCCACATCCACGCGGTGTGGCTGGCGCACATCCGTCTTCCCCTCGGTCACTCTATTGAAGAGGTCATCGACACCGACCGGGAAGACCTGCCGCTTCGGGAACACGTCGCCAGGCAGATCCGGCTTTCAGAAGACGCACGCTCAGAGATCGCGGCGCGTGTGCGGCAGATCCTTGCAGGGGACCAGGGAGTCCTCGCATCGGCGGGTTGGTTTAGCGATCGCTGGATCGAACAGATCGTGGAGGAAGCGCCACGAAAGTTCGACCGGGCCTTCGACCGGTGGCGGGAACTCTATCGGGCTGCCAAGCGGCAACTGGTGGCCGCCCGAGCTGAGGAAGACCAGGCAAGGAAACGCGAGGAGCAGCGGCTGGCCAGAGAACGGCAAGACGAGGCCCGTCGCCAGTTGAACTTGCTGCTCCAGGTGGATGTAGCGCGGGAGGAAGGGGATTTCTACCCGTATCGCTATCTCGCCAGCGAAGGCTTCCTGCCCGGGTACAACTTCCCCGCGCTTCCGGTGCGCGCCTGGGTGCCGCGCGGGGAGGGGGAGTTCATCGCCCGACCGCGGTTCCTCGCCATTCGGGAGTTTGCACCCCACAACTTCCTGTACCACGAGGGCGCCCTGTGGGAGTCGGTGGCTTTTCAGGCACCGCCCGGTGGACTGGACGAGCGAAGGAGCCAGCGGCGCCTGTGCCGTACCTGCGGGGCTTTTTGTGAACCCCACCTGGATCTTTGCCCGGTTTGCCGAACTCGGTTCGACGGGGAGAACAGCCTGATCGTCACCACACTGGACATGCCGAACGTGCGGATGCGCCGGCGCGGTCGCATTACCGCCGACGAGGAAGAACGGCGTCGCCGAGGCTACGAGATCGAGACGTTGTTCCAGTTCGCCCCCGAAGGGGCAGGCTACCGTGTCCGGGAAGCCGACGTCGTAGTGCAGGGAACGGAGGTCATGCGCCTTACCTACGCCCCGGCGGCGACGGTGTTGCGCCTCAATCACGGCTGGCAGGGCGCCAGCGTCAAAGGGTTTCTGGTGGATTTTGAAAGCGGCGAAGTCTTATCTTCAGCAGAAGATAGCCGGAGCCACTCAGGCAGAACAAGACGATTGGAGCGGGTACGTCTGGCTGTTACCTCCACCCAGAACCTCATGCTTTTGCGCCCCCTTCGATCGGAGTGGCAGAACGACCCTGCGCTCATGACCACCCTTCAGTACGCGCTCAAGCGGGGCATCGAAGAAGCCTTTCAACTCGAGGAGAGTGAACTGGCTGCGGAACGGATCGGATCTGGCGAGCACCAGGCGATCCTCTTCTACGAAGTAACCGAGGGTGGAGCCGGTGTGCTCAGGCGGCTGGTGGAGGAGCCGTACGCACTTGCCGAAGTTGCGCAACGCGCACTCGAAATCTGTCACTTTGATCCTGACGGCGATGACCTTACTCCCGACTGCCGCGCTGCGTGCTACGAGTGTTTGTTGAGTTTTGGCAATCAAAACGAAGCGCTCCTGATCGATCGACACCGGGTGCGGGAAGTCCTGCTCGAAA
The DNA here is from genome assembly GCA_002898995.1 of bacterium HR36. Lineage (GTDB taxonomy): Bacteria > Planctomycetota > Planctomycetia > Gemmatales > HRBIN36 > HRBIN36. The sequence continues at coordinate 7,867 of BEIM01000089.1, read as the reverse complement.
TGGGTCAGAGTACTACCCATCTCCGCGTCCGGGGTCGCTCCCGCCAGGAGCATTGGACCTGGTTGCGCTCCCTGACCGATTCCCGCTCCGAGTTGGAACGGCGCTTCTTAAACCTGCTTGCGGAGCGCGGTTATCGCTTGCCCGACGACGCCCAGAAGAAGATCCCCGAAGTGCCATGCATCCCGGACTTCTTCTACGAGCCGAATATTTGCGTCTTTTGCGACGGATCGGTCCACGACGAGCCGGCACAGGCCGCCCGGGACTGCGAACTGCGCGGAGAACTGACCCAGCGAGGGTACCGCGTGGTCGTTATCCGTTACGACCGCGATCTGTTGGAACAGGTTCAGCAGTACCCGGAGATTTTTGGGTCCGGCTAATGCAAGGAGAACGGTCTGGCGGAGCCATTTAGGCTGCTCCCCGCCGCGCAACACCCACCGGGTGCCAGAGATTATTCCAGACCCAATCGTGCCTGAAGTACGGCTTTAGCATTCTATGCCGAAGCTCAGCAGCACTTCCACTAGGTCGATGTCATCCACGATGCCGTCGCTGTTCACATCCGCCTCTTGATTATCTCCCCGGTAGTTGATCAGAACAGTAACCAGATCGGTGCCATCGGCACAGCCATCGCCTTTCGTATCGCCTCGTTGTGCAAACACTCCTGCAAAACTATGGAACGGTTCGTACTGCTCGTAGATTGGGTCGTTACGGATCCCAGAGGAGCCGACCAAGCACTGTCCCGGCTCAGGAACATCAGGGGAGGCGGGTCGTAGAACCAAAGCTCCTGCCGACGCGGCAATTCGAATGTGAACCCTTGCGCTCGCCCATCGGGTTCGAACCACCAAAGCGCGAGGCCGCCAGCATCGGTTCCCAACAGGCGTGCTTTGTCCTCTGAATCAACCGCCCAGTCGTTTACCCTGAATTGGGGGAAAGTGTGCATCCGCAAGCGCGTCTGCAAGTTCAGTTCGAGGTACACAAGCAATGCCGAGCCGTCCTCGTTTTGCCCCAGAATGTAAACATAGAGCACATCGTTTGCGCCGTAGCTCGTGCACAGGCTCCGGTGTTCCGCTTCGATGCCGTCAGGTCCGCACATCAGCAACTGGTTCTGCTTGCCCGTACCCCACAGGACTATGAAGTTATTCCTTGATACGGCGAACGTCTCCACCGTGAACCTGGACGGGCCATTCAGGGTGCGCATGAAGTTCTTGGCGGACCGATCCCGAGCGCAGCCCTCCCCATGGCAGAGACCAGGATGTCCGTGGTTACCGCCCCTGTCCAGCAAGGGACAGCCTCTCCTCAAGCCCGTACTCACCAGGTTAATGAGCAGAGTTCGTCGGAGCTGGGTATGAAGAACCAGACGGGGCCCGCCTTCCAGAGGTACGGTTTGTCGGCGTTGATTCGTCGCCGCTTCATGCCAGCCATTCGTTGATTTCCATCTGCGAGCCTCCGGTTTCGGTCGTGATCCTTGGGCGCCTAACCCCCTGTTCCACGCCGTGTGCTGCCACCGGTTGTGATGCCCCGCTACCTCTCGCACGTTTCCTTCTTGTTGGCTGACGCGACCCTATAGGAGTTAGAAACTTCCAACTCTCCACTGTGCCTGTTGTGGTCTGCGCAGAGCGGGTAGATATACCACTTCTGGTCGGTGCTTCCACTGCCCTTCTGGACATGCGCGCCAAGTAGGTCAGTCCTCAGGTAGCCCAAGGCTGGGCAGTGGGATGGTTTTGCCTGGCCACGGAAGTTCTCCCAGTGCTTTAGCCATGAGCCACATTTGCAGGTTGTCTGAGAGGTACCGTTAATGTTGCGGATCTTTATCTGGATTCTCCTTTCTTGGGTTCGCCTAACCGCACGCGCATCCTCCGCGGGCGAGCCGAGCGCGGCGAGGCGAAGCCTGTCAAGTGCATGCGCTTGTTAGCCGCTGTTCCATGGTTGCGAACCACTTTTTCATTGTAAGCCACGTTTCATTGTTCGGCTTGGTCCTGCATAGGCAACAGCCCCAACTTCGGTAGGCGAGAACGAATGGCACTGGGCCGCCTTTGGAAGTAACCTGCCAATTCGTCAATACTAATGCCTGCTTGATGTTTGATTTTCAATTGCTCATCTTCGTCAGGTGACCAGCGCTGGTATGCCTTTGGATACCTTTGCCTTACGTCATCAACATTGTACGACTTGGTCTTCACACCCAAGAACTGAAGAGTCTTTTTGAAACCTTCAATAAACGCTTTCAGATGCTCTTCAAAAATCATTACCCGACTATGCTCGTAACTCGAACCTCCTTGCCTTGATTCGCTGATAACCAAGTACTTGGTTCCATCTTTGGCTTGTTTTACATCGAAAGAGTAGGTTCGGCTGCCTGCTAGCACTTTCTCGGTGAAAAGTTGTTTCTTCTCTTCGTTCGCCATTTTTTTCTCCTTGAAGCGAGACGCAAGCTTGCTGGGCAAGGCGGCTAACGCTCGGGTTCAGGCGCGTTGCAGAGCGAGGTCGACTGCAACCCGTTGTTATGGCGCCACTGTTAGTCAGGTCGCAATTGCGTTACCAAACTGTTCTTCTTCTTTGACAATTCCATTAATGAATCGGCAACCCATTTGAACTCTGCTGGAACATCCTCTAGTAGTTGAATCGCTCGTGTAAAGTCCCCAGTTTCTCTTGCTATCTCGGCTTTCATTATCCTTTCATTTGGGTCATTCTCGTCCAACAAAACAGATAGTTTGGCTAGATTCTCGCGCAATTTCTGGATATATCTGACTGGAATCTGTGCGTTGGCATTTCCCCGAACTAAGTCATTGACCGCCCACCAAAAGTGCACGCGAAGGTATCGTTCCTTTTGCATATCACTGCCAACGCCAGTATCAAGCGCTTCGATATATTCGTCAATGGTCAAATGCTGGGTGTACTCAGCGCGCTGCAATTCCAGATGTTGTGATTGGTAGCCAAAGGGTTCTATTTCACCCTTGACTCTGGCTTCATCTACCCAATAAAAGCGCTTACACCCGCGACACCTTACCACTGCTGGAAACTCGGGTAACATTGGTGCTTCTAGCTTTCCATCAGACCACAGAATTGCACCAATAGTGTTGCCTGATATTAACGTGCGCTGTTTTGCAAGAAAGCCACAATGTGGACAGGTTATTACTTGGTCTGGTCCTGGGAGCATGGTCTCTCCTCCGTCTGGCGGCCCAACTTCTTTACAGGAAGTTTCTGCCAGTCACCTGTAGGCCGCCAATGTGCGGCCTAGCGCGCAGGCAGTTGATCGCCGTAAGTCGTATTGTAGCTGTTAGTTCCTTCGCCGTCACGCCATTTATCGCGTGATAGGGCGCCCCTGCCTAGCCCGGGTCGGAACTGCAAACCATTCCGTCCGCCACGCTGCGGCCCCCCGCCCGCCTCGGTACAAAACATGGATGTGGATCAACCTCGCGCGAACGTCCTTGAATGTCCCCAAAACCAATTGCAACGCTCTCCGTCCGGCGGGGCCAAGTGACGCATGCCCACGTGGGGAACAACGGTGCAGCCAGACGCTCACGGCGTTGTCCGGGGAATTGTCTGGCGGTTCGCACCGCCCGTGTGTGGATTATTTTGCAGAGGCTCGCATGGCCGTCTAGGAGGCCGCAAGAGCGACGAAACCCAATTTGCAGAAGAGAGTTACGCATTCGCCCGAACACTAGTGGGCAAGATTGCCCACCGGCGGAGGGGTGAGTAGTACAGGGAAGACGGCATTCAGGGTCCGCTTCTGCCTGGGCTGCAAGGCTCCCGCGACACTGGCGAGATCGGGCTGGCCAAGAACCGCACGGCCAGCCGGCGGAACAACCTGCTGCAGGACGACAAGCCGGAACGAAAAGACGAGCCGAAGCCGGAGTCGGACTTCGCGCCGCCTGTCGCCAAGCGGAAGGGCGAGGACGAACCACTGGGCGTTCTCGAAGCGGGAATCCGCCGCGACGACCCGGTGGAAACGGCGGTCGTGCGAAAGTACCTCGCCGAGGTGCCCGAACGGCGGCGGCGTGTCGTCGAGCTGCGCATGGCCAAGTTTTCGACGCAGAAATCGCCGACCTGCTCGGCGTGAGTCTGAGAACCGTGGAACGCGAGTTAGAGCTGGCTCGCGTGTACTACCTGGAAAGTTTCACGTAGGGAGGACCCATGAACAAGCCAAATCAACAACGCCCGAAACGCCACTACTGAGTGCGTGGGGACTTCGACCATCTGATGGACCTGGTGTCGCCGGTGGAGCGCAAGGCCATCGAAGAGGGCCTAGCCGAGAAGTACGACTTACCGGGCGAGCGCTCCAGCAGTTCGCGCTGACGTACCCGAAGACCGCCGAAGGGGCCTACCGCGAACTGCGCCTGCGGGGGGCTGAAGTGTGAAGCGGCTACCCTGCTGGAGCTTGTGGAACGGGGTATCGTGCGTCCGACGGGCCAGGTGCCTGAGCTTCAATGGATCAAAGACGCTGGCCCATCCCCACTTTTGTGTCTCCGCGAGAAGGGCATCGGCCAAAGCGGTAAGTGCTTGGACTCGTCGAACTTCCAGCCAGGCCGGCCTCAAGGACTTGATGCCTCGCAAAGCTATCACGCTGGGCCCTGTTCGGCGCGACGGCTCGGGCAGTCAAGTCACCGTCTCCGTTTGAGAGTAATCAGCCAAATGGCTGCGTCCGGGTTGTGTTCCAGTTTGCTAGGTCGCTGCCCTGTCCCCTGGCGGGTCGTGGCCCAGAGAAGGGTATCCCCCTCAAGGGAGTAAATCCCCAGAAACGTTTGCCCGCGGATCTGGCCCTTCGTTCCAACTACATCAATGGTTTTTCTGTCCGGGTCGAGTTTGTAAGTGCCTTCTCCGTAGTCCTCGCCCTCTTTCGTCTTGGCGGCAATTGTAGTCTTGGTGATGGTCAGTATGTATTCTCCCCCCTTGTACGTCTTCGTCTTTGGATCAAACGGACCAACCCCACCTTCCCAAACACCCTCGATGGACTGCCTACTTTGTTTCTCCTGAGCCATCCCCAGCGTAGCGCCGTTAATCCGCACCAAGAGGATGGCAAACAGGACACGCAGCGTCAGACGGCTGAGCGGGAAATCCGAATACATGCGTGTCCTCCTTCCTCGCCGAACTAATGATTAGATCGATCGGCAAGTGTCGGCCTATCAGACGGCCGGTAAATCTATTCCGGTGGCCCTGTCTGTCGATTACGGACCGGTCCCCGCTATAATCTCGTATCCTACAACCGCCACGACCAAGGATCAACAGAGCGGGCGAACCGAGCCAGCTTTTTTCTTGACCTGGAGTGCCCTATATGGACTAGAGCACACTATCAGCTATTTCTGCGTCATCGCCCGTCGAAGGAGGTAGCCGTGCGCTCGAGCCCTGTGTATCAAATGGTACCCCGGTCCAGCGCACTCCTTCTCCTGCTCGGCCAGATCGAGGCCTATTGCTGGCCCGGACCGTCGAAGCCCACCACGGTGCAGCGATGTTATCCCGTTGGGCCAATCTTGTGCCAGATCCTGACTGGTCGTCTCCTTTATTGCCGTCTCGAGGTCAACGAAATCCGCCTTCAACCGGTGCGGAATGAGATAAATGAAACCTTCGCCGCACTGAACGCCAGCGGCGCCGAGCCAAAGTTGATCGCTCTGTCAAGCGCCGTTTGGCACTCAGCCAGGAAGACCGGGCTGGGTCGGCACGATGCGGATGGTTTCCACCGCCAGTTGCGTCGCCAGGATCTTGGCGAAGCCCATCTCCAATGGGTGCCGCAAGCGCCCAAAGCGAAGGAAGCGCATGACCGAAACACAGAGGTTTCCTCGCTACACAAGCCGGAACACCCCAAACGGCAGAAAGCACGCACCTTGTTGCGCAAACAGGGCTGCTGGGGGAACCAACCCTGCAGCGATAGCGTGGGCACGAGAACTCCTCGGATCCATCCTCGCCCCGCTGGTGTGCTTTTGTGGCGTCGCCGGCCTGAATAGCCGCCGCTCGTGTTTTGCTGGCTTAGACCGTCTGGGGTTGTTTCATCTCTGACAGTAGCCGGGCCTGCGGCACACATGAATCAGCCGTGCAGCAACGCTGATCGCAAAGCCCCAGAGCGCGCTGAGGTGGCCTAGAATATCCGTTTCGGGAAGTCGGAGTGCGCGACTTGGACGTTTCCGCCGCTCGAGCCAGACACGGCGATGCCGCCGCTTTTTTGGCCGCCTGCTCGTACCGCGACGGCAATCCACTCGGACTTAGAGGAGTTGACATTAATCAAATTGGTGAATTTTGTCCAATTTAATAGACAAACCGCCTCATAGCGGCACACCAAGACGACTAATACTTCGTTGCGAGGTTGCTGCGCGTAATTCAGAAGCTGCTGCATTTCGTTTGGCGTGAACGTGAACCGATAAAGCACACAATTTTTTCTTGTTTGCTTGATTCGTTTTGTGGCGTACTTCATCAGAACAATTTTTACATTATTTACGACGTAGAGGTTCCGCCCGAGGAGCGCCAGGTGTCGAAAGTTGCTGTGATGGACGATTCGGTAAAGCGCGGCACCGAGGTAAAGGTGGGAGGGTTTGATTCTCCTCTGCGTGACGGATTGAGTTGGTGTACGCATCGGCTGATTCCTGGTATTGAGGTGAAATAGTAACTAAATACCTACCATCAATAATTCACACAAATAATTCAATTGATAGACCTCGTTGCATTATAGCGGCGGTCCGTCAAGCCGTCAAGGTGCGACCCTTTCTGGCCTATCCCCACTTTGTACCTCCTGGAGAAGGACATAGACTAAAGCGCTAAGTGCTTGGAGACATCGAATTTCCAGCCCCGCGGGCATCTTCCCTGCCAACGAGAAACACCCTACAGGAGCAATATGGTTATAGCTGCCCTTGTTCTCAATCAATGTACTCGTGTAACGACATGCTTGGCCATGCCGTTGCGTGGCCAGCCGTCCGCCTAGTTCCGCTACATGTATGCCACCGACTTAAAGAACTCCAGCAACGCAATGGGCTAGGATATTGAACTGTTAGTCTTCCACGTGCGGGAACGCAAACCAGCAAATTAATCTAAACCTGTAACGATATAAGTCAGGGTATTGGCCTAGTATTTCCGCATGCCGGGAGTACACTGGAGAGCTAAGTCAGGACTTCCGTGGCTCTCATAGCGCTCCCTCATACCTAGTGATTTATCAAGGTGGAAAACTGCATAACTCATTCCTCAAAAACCCCTTGGAGGACATCGCCAAATTCTCCTACCCGCCGGAAAAAGTGAGGATAAGTCAGGTCCGGGCCGGGTTGACCGGCAGCCCACCAGCCACACGCCCCTCCTAGCAGTATCGTATGAACAAAACCAGTCACTTCTCCAGCCGTGTAGGACCACGACTCGAAATCTACCACACTATCGCAATCGGACAGGTAGCGGATACCTTTGGTCGCACCGAAGGACAAGGTATCGCCCCGCACCCTATCCTCAAATCGGCCGTCTCCTACACCTGGCGCTGTGCTTATATTGGCGCTATTATTGGGCTTCACTTTGTTGATGGGAAGGCCTAGATGGTGGTGCCCCACTCCCTGGTCTAGCTGGCCTGTCCGATAGGCGAAGTTGGTCCCAATCATATAAGTAAAGTTCGCAAGAGACACTGCCACGTTCCAGTGCGATCCAGACACTGCAGCGACCTTCACAAACCTTACGGACCTCACCGAGTTCGCCTTTGAACGGGCCGTCTGTTATCTCGACTCGATCGCCCACCCGAAAAGGTGCACCACGGGAAAGGCACATCCAAATACGCCACGTCCAGATAGTGAAGGCCAGCCATACGGCGGTAGTCACAACTGCTGCGGTTAGTATAACTACCGGAAAAGATGTCCCCTGATCTAGCAGCAGCACAGCGAACCAAAGTCCAATGAGCAAAGCCACAATCAAGAATAAA
>BEIM01000088.1 GCA_002898995.1 bacterium HR36 | reverse complement strand
TCGGGGACACGGTATTCCGTGCCCCCGCATTTAGCGTTCGCAGGGTGGGTAACGTGCGAGCTTCCCTCACGTCGGGAAAGTCAGGGCTGAGGACTCTATTTTTCGCGCACAGTGATTTCGACTGGCTTAGCTTCGGCACGGTTGGCGGGCGTGTAATACTCGTAGGCCACCGTGCTGGGCGTCTTGGCGCGGATTGGGTATTTCGGTTTCAGCGTGTATTCGAAGGTCTTGATGTCCCCTGGCTTGACATCGCCGAGATAGAGCGTCACCACGCGAGGCGTGACGGTGAAGCGTTCGATCTTCTTCTGCGCCACCATTTCCGCGAAATCGCCCGCATCTACGTTGAAGCCGGGTGGGATGCCGAGGTCCACAATCACCATGTAAGTCGGCACCTCGCCGTGATAGCGCAGGGTCGCGCGAGCCCGTAAGATATCGGCCGTGCTGAGCTCGGTGCGATCGTAATCCACGGAGACGTCAATCACCGGCTTCTTCGTTTCCGGACGTTGCGTCCATGGGCGGTAATAGCGGGCGACGATCTGGTACATCATGCCGGTTTCGCCGTTGACACAGATGCGTACCTCGTTCAGGCCAACGCGGAGCTTTTCTTTCGGCACCTCGAAAAGCTGCAGGACGTCGGCGTTGGTCTGGTTGACTTCGCCGGTGAACAGCTTTTCGCCGTTGACCGAGACGGTGAAGGTCGCCTTTTCGGGCTGAGCAATACCGCTGTAACTGGCGACGATGGCTTTGAGAGCGAGAATCGTCGCTTGCGTGCTGCCCCAGGTGCCATTGGGCGACTTGGATTTCACAAGATAGGTCAGGCCCTGGTTGATGCTGTTGTGGAACTGGCCGGCTTTGAGCATGGCCAGCACGGCTAGTGCCGTCGTTTCCACGGCCAGGCTGTCGCCGCGGGCATAGGTCAGTCCAACGCCGCGTTCGACGGGGAAGCAGATGGCGTTCCACTCGGGCAGGGCTTTGCGGAGTTTGTCGAGAGTTTGCAGCACTTCGAGCGTGGTCTGGTGTTTCGGGTCGTAGCTGGCCAGGGCGTTGGCGACCAGCGCCAGCACGTAAGCGTTATCGCCCGCTTCGTGGTGATGTTGGCGAATGTAGGCGATGGCCTTGTCCACTTCTTTACCGCGGTACCCGCTTTCCAATAGCGCCCAGGTAACGTAGCTGGTGAGCAGGAGTTTGGGGTTACCCATGCGTTCGATGGTTTCGCCGTGAGTCGCTCCGATTTTCGACCAGGTGCCATCCGGCTCCTGTTTCCGCAACAGGAATTGCTGGGTGCGGGTGATAACGGCGGTGTCAATCGGATAGACCTTGGCCATGTCGGTGAACTCCATCAGGCCGTAGGCGCTGAGCCAGACCAGCGGCTCGCCATTGCCCCACCAATCGAACCCGCCGCCCGGACGCTCGAAGGTGAGCAGCTTCTGGTAGCCGATATTCAGGTACTGTTCTGCCTTCATCAGGATTTGCGGGTTGGCCACACGGGCCTTTTTCACGTAGTCCGCGACCAGGATGTTGGGATAGGCCACGGACGACGTTTGCTCGAATCACCCAAACGGCATGCGGAGCATGCCTTCGACACCTTCGATGACCTGGCTCATGACGCCAGGATAGATTTTCACCAGGATTTTCGCGGAATCCGGGACAATGCCTTCGGGGATTTCCATCTGGTGGATGGCCTCGCCCACCAGGCGATCGGTTACGGCTTTTTCGATCTTTTCCCCGTCGGGTACCACCTCAATGAGCCGCTTGATGGCATCGCTCATCTGCGTACCGCGTGCGGTAACGGTGAGCGGCAGGTCGCCGATCTTCTTCGCACGAATGCGGAACTTGACCGAGGTGACCTCGTTCGGCTTCAAATGCACCTTACGCTCGTATCCCTGGCCATCGGTCAGCTCGAACCAATCTTCCGGTTTGAGCGAGAGCACGACGGTCTGCGGTTCTTTGAGGTAGTTGTAGATGGCCACGGGGAAGGCAATCTCGTCGTTTTGCGTGAGCGTACGCGGCAGGTCGAGATCCACGAAGAAATCCTGGAAGACGCGGATGGGTGCTGTCGTGCCGCCGAGCAGTCCGCCTTTCGAGGAAGCGGAGGCGGTCAGTCGCCAGGTAGTGATGGAGTCGGCCAGTTGCAGCGGCAGATGGGCGACGCCTTGGTCGTCGGTGATCAGTTGCGGTTGCCATAGCAGCGTTTCCGGGAAATACTCGCGAACATAGATGGCGGGTTGTTCACCGCCTTCCCCGCCACCCCCACCGAGTCCGGCGCCCCGCTGTTCAACTCCTTTCGCCTCCGAGACAGCTGCAGCCAGTGGACGGGCGGCTCCAGGTGCGGGCACACCAGCGGCCAGTTCGCGGCGATCATTGGCTCCGTTCGCCAAAGCGCCGAAGGCCAAACCACCGGCGTCTCGATTCTTGCGTAGCATCAGTCGGTTGAGCAACTCGTTGCTGCGATGCGTAGCGAGCATGGCCTGGCGTTCGCCAGGGTCCAGCCACCACAGGTGCACGAGTTCACCAGTTGCGGGCGAGCAGAGTCGCAGATCGTCTTCGGTGCCGAACTTACCGTCCGGCCCAGCCGAGACCAGCGCATGGAAGGCGAACTGCGGGGCCTGAGCTTCCGCTTGTTTCTTTTCGACGGCTAGCAGCCGAATCGGCCGACCCCAGGCATCCTGGAGAAACCGTTGCAATTGCTGCTTCTCCTGAGCGTTGAGGGGTCGCGGACGCCGGTTCGGCCCCAGACCGAAATGCTGAACCGACACCGCTTCTTCGAGGAAATCTGCTGGGAATGTCCATTGCCCGTTCTGGAACAATTGGGCCTTGCGCTGTTCGCTCCAGTGCACTACCGCCCAGTAGAGCTGGAGCATTCTTTGCCAGGTGAACGCCGCAGCGAGTCGCTCGGCCTTCAGCCCCGGATGGAGTTGGGCGAGATTTTCTTCGCTTACCGGTTCGCCGAAAGGTGTCGTCAGCAGTTTCTGCAGGATTTCCTTATTCACCTCGCCGAAGAACTGCTGCACCGCCTGACGCAGGATTCCCTTCTTGAACTGGGTAGCACCGGTGCGGGGATCGACCTGGATGCAATCGGGATGGCTGTGCACGTAAGCCCAGAGCACCTGACCGAGCGTTTGCACCTGTTCCTGAGCGCGTTGCTGCCGCTCGATGGCCGGGTTGACCTCCCAGCGTTGCGGCGGCTTTGGCCGAACCGGTGCCAGCAACACCTGGGCGATCTGCTGTTTTTCCGCAGGTAGCACGTCAATTGGCTGGCGCACAATCACATCGAAAGGCACGCCCGGCTGCACGATTTGGACTTTCGGCTTGAGCAGCTCCTCCTGCAGCGTGAAGAAAACTTTTTCGAGGCCGGGCTGCATTTCTTGCAGTGCATAAACTGCCTCATCCACGATAATAACTCCCAACGCTGCTGGGGTCGGCCTGCCGCCGGCGTCGGTCACCTGGAAGCGGATGCTCGTCGCTTCACCGGGGCGGAACACGTCTTTCTGCTTACTGATGTCAATCTTGAGTTCATCGCGGGGCTGAACGTAAATGACCCGACTGTCGCGGATGATCTCGCCGTCGGCTAGCATCTGGTATGCGTGGATTTCCAGGCTGCCGAACAGCGTCGGCGGGATGTCGAGCTTGTGTGTGGCCCGGCCATCTTTCACATCCAGCCATTGCGTCAACAGCACCTGCCCCGACTTGATGATATCGAGATAAACCGTCGGCAGCCCCGCGGAACTGCGGATATCAACTACCATCGTATCGCCAGCACGATAGATAGCCTTATCCAGGCGCAACAGCACGTTTTCGCCGAGCAATTCACAGCTCAGCGTCGAAGATGCTCGCGCTTTATGCCCTTGCTTGTCCTGGGCTTCGGCCACTAGGTCGCAGACGAGCCGCGGGCCAGGAAGCTGGATCGTTTGCCCACCGAGTAATTCGATGGTCTGTGGCTCGATCTGTCCGGGTTGGGGCCCGACGATGCCAGGCCGGCCCGGCCGAATCGGGCGAATTCCAGGCGCTACCTCGCCGCCGAACGCCCCACCGGCAAAGGCTTGTCGGAGGTTTTCCTTCCGCGGCGTGAAGGTCAATTCGGCCAAACCAGCAGCGTTGGTCTTGAGCACAGCGATAGGTTCACCGAGCTTCTGCGTTTCGGGCTTACCCGCTTCGCCACCTGCCTGACCGACCCAGACTCGGACTGTGCAATCGCCAGCGGGACTCCCGTCCGGGTACACTGCGGCAACGAAAATGCGGTTTTCCATCTCCGGCACCAGCCGACCGCCTTCGGGGATCAAACCGACGCGGATCGGCTGGTCGCTTACCGGGTAAGTCCGAGTGATGGTTTCGCTGTGCTCCGCCGTGTCCGTTACCGTCACCTCGAACTTGACCAGGGCATCGCCTTTCTGCAATGGCTGACCCACGAAGTAATCCGGCAACTGGATTTCAAACTTGGCGTGCCCGTTGGCATCGGTCTTACCTTCCCAGCGGGCGAATTCCTTGAACTGCACGTCGAAAGTGCTCGCCGACACTTTCACCGTCGCATTGGCCACTGGTTTGCCGAAGAAATAATCGCATTGCAACTCCGCTCGGATCGTCTCTTTCGGCAGGTAAAACTTTTTGTCGGTGGTGAGTTCGGCTTTGAACTTCGGCAGGACGTACTTCTTTACGGTTACTGTCTTTTTCGCCTCGTGCTGACCGATGGCAGCACGGATTTGGTAATCGCCCAAGTTGACCTCATCGGCCAGCTGGAAATCCGCCGAAGCAATGCCGTATTCCGAAGTCTTCACCGACCGTTTGAAGACCTTGTTACCTTTCGGGTCCTGGATTTCGAATAGGATTTCGCTGTCGGCCACGGGGGTCAAATCGAAGGGGCGTAGCGCCAGTGCCCGCAAGTGAATGATCTGGCCCGGCTGGTACAGTGGTTTGTCGCTGACCAGGAGAATCTTCGGTTCCGCCTTGAGCTGGATGGTCTGCTCCAATTTTTCCTGGCCGAGGGGACTGCGCGTGTGGATTTCCACCTTGTACTGGCCGGGCGGTAAATCGGGCACGCGCAGCGAAACGATCGCTGTCCCCTTGGCATCCGTGCGGCCCTGCTCCAGAGTGATCTTCTTGCCGTTTGCGTCCACCAGACAAATGCCATACTCGGCGGCAAGTGGCACCGTTTCCTTCAGCGATTTGGCGCCTTGCACCTGTAAACGGATGGCAGCCCGGCTGCCCGAGTGCCATTCTCTGCTGGCCGACACCGCAGTTTCATGAGCTCTTACCAGCAGCACTTTTTCCAGCGGCACCAGCACTTGCTCCTTGGCAAATTCCACGCGCAGTTGCAGTTCGCTAGGCGGCTGTTGCGGGCGTGCAAATTCACAACGATAGCTTTCCGCCAAATGCGGTTGCTTGACCTCCAGCTGCTGCGTCGCTACAACCTGGCCAGCTTTGTCCAACAAACTTACCTTCAATGTGCCAGCCAGCGGCACGGCCTTGTCGGCTTGCGGATTTTCGATGGTCACCGCGACCAACAGCTTGTCAGTGGTTTGAAAAGCCACCGCCCTGTCGTTTGACAGCACACCCGCTTGCACCGGCTGCGATTGCATCAGCCAGAAAACTCCTGCCGCCAATAGGCCCAGGATGGCCAACACCGTTCCAATCCGTGCCACCAGTACCAATCGCTTCGCACCGCTGGTTGTCATCGCCCTTCCTCCCTTGCTTCTTGAGCACCACTGGCGCTATCGGCATGCTAGGCGCGAGCTGGCCGCCATGGATTTTGTGAAGCGGCTCGCTTAGCTGAACCGTTCGCTCTCCGACGTTGCGGTCTCCTTTGATTAGACGAACAACCCCGCAGTTTGGATTGGCCTGTTCCCCAATCCGCTCATAGAATTGAACAATCAAACGCCATCACGCAACAAGCTCCATCCGCACGGCGGCTCGCCTTATTATCATACCGAAGCTGCATGTTGGAACGATTGCTTCCTTGGGGCAGAACCATGTGGCGACGAAGCACTTTGCTAGCGAAATGTCGCGTCCGGTTGACTAGCCGTGCCGCGTATGGGCAGCGGTGCTGGTCGGGGTGGTGGGTATTCCTGGCAGCGATGCTGTTGGCGGTAATATGCCCCGGCGGCGTCGCCCAGGCCCAGGAGGCGGTTTCCTTTGAGCGAGACGTCATGGCTGTCCTGTCCCGGGCGGGCTGCAATCAAGGCGTTTGCCACGGTAACCAGAACGGGAAAGGAGGTTTCAAGCTTTCGCTGCGAGGTGAGTCTCCCGATTGGGATTACCAAGCGCTGACGCGGGACAGTTTGGGCCGACGAGTCAATCCGATCGCCCCAGAACAAAGCCTGCTGTTGCTCAAACCTACGGGTGCGGTACCGCATGAGGGCGGCCAGCGCTTCAGCCGCGATTCGGAAAGTTATCGCATTCTCCATCGCTGGATAGCTTCTGGGATGCCGCGGCGGTTATCCAACGAAGCTCCGCTACTGCGTCTCGAATTGGCTGCCAAGGAAATGTTCATCCCTTGGGAAAGCCTCGGCTCAGCGGTTGTGCCGAAAAGCGTGCCCCGGCTGACCGTGCGAGCAGTTTTTGCTGATGGGGCAGTGCGCGAGGTTACTTCACTTGCGGTCTTTGAGCCAAGCGATCCCCGTGTGCGCGTGCTCCGTGATGGTGTCGTCGCTTGCGATGGCGAGCCTGGTCAGCTCGTCGAGTCAGCCATTCTGGTGCGCTACATGACGGCCCAGGCGGTGGCGCGAATCGCGTTTGTTCCCCCTGAGCGGCTAAGTTGGCCTGAACCCTGGCGGCAACTTCAGCATCCCATAGACCGCCTTTGTGCGGCTCGCTGGCAACGGTTGCATCTTGTGCCGGCCGAAATCTGCGACGACACTGCCTTTTTGCGGCGAGCTTATCTCGACTTGCTCGGCCAGTTACCCGAGCCTGAGGAGGTGCGTGCCTTTTTGAGCGATTCCTCTCCCGATAAGCGTGCCCAGCTCATAGACCGCCTGCTCAATCGGCCCGAGTTTGCCGAATACTGGGCGATGAAATGGGGCGATCTCCTGCGCGTCGAGGAAAAGGCACTCGATCGCAAAGGTGTGCAAGTGTTCCATCGCTGGATTCGTCAAGCGATCGAGACTGGCATGCCGCTGAATGAAATGGCGCGACAGATTGTTGCGGCCCAGGGCTCAACTTACAGTGTGCCCCCAGCCAACTTCTACCGCGCCATTCGCGACCCGATGAATCGTGCCGAGGCCGTGGCCCAGGTGTTTCTTGGCCTCCGCATTCAATGCGCGCGCTGCCATAACCATCCCTTTGACACGTGGACGCAGGATGATTATCACGCCCTGACAGCTTTTTTCGCCCGTATTCAATACCGCGTCCTGGAAAACAATCGCCGCGACCGCTTCGACTTACACGAATTTGATGGCGAACAAATCGTCTGGCAGGATCGGCAAAGCGAATGGACACATCCGCGCACAGGGCAGCCAGTGCTTCCCCGTCTGCCAGGTACCGCTTCCCCTGTCGCAGACCTGCAGGCAGACCGCCTCCGCCTCCTCGCCGACTGGCTGGCGGATCCGGGTAACCCCTACTTCGCTCGCGCTCAGGTAAACCGCGTGTGGTACCATCTGTTCGGCCGGGGGCTGGTCGAACCGATAGATGATTTTCGCGCCTCCAATCCCGCCAGTCAGCCTGAAGTCCTCGACTGGTTGGCGCGGGATTTCGCCGCCCACCACTTTGATCTGCGGCACCTGCTGCGCACCATTATGACCTCGCAAACCTACCAACTATCGAGTCGGCCAAACCAGACCAACAGCGGCGATGACCGTTGGTTCTCCCGTAGTCTGGAGCGGCCATTGCAGGCAGAGCAACTGGCGGATGCACTGGCTCAAGTGATCGGTGTGCCGCTACGTTTCGCGAGTTATCCCGATGTCCGCTGGGCGCGACAATTACCGGCACCGCTCACCACCCGCCGCCGGGACGCAGGCCCAACCACGGTCGAGGCGTTTCTGAAGGTTTTTGGCAAACCCGCACGCTTGCTCACCTGCGAATGTGAACGCACCACAGGCCCCACTATGTCCCAAGCCTTGCAAATGATCAGCGGGGAAATGATCAACGCCTGGATCGCCGCTCCCGATAACCGCCTGGGTAGGTTGCTCGCTGCGGGCAAGAGCGATGCCGAGATTCTTGAGGAACTCTACCTCGCCGCTTTGTCCCGCTTCCCTACAGCGCAGGAACGCCAGCAGCTGATAGCCTGGCTGGCATCTCGTCCCAACCGCCGCGCTGCGTTTGAGGACTTGCTCTGGTCGCTGGTCAACGCCAAGGAATTCCTGCTCCGCTATTAGGCGAGTTTGCGAATTCCCAAGCGACAAATCGGGCGCTGTTCAACGAAAGAAATCGTATTTTGGACGCTATCAAGTGGTGATTTAGAAGCGGCAAGCCAGCTATTCCCGGCACTGGGAGGGTGAGCGTTGCTTTGTCGGAGCGCTCCGTGAACCATGCGACCGAGATCGTCCTACTAACTACCTCCCCGCAGTCGAGGAGTATTTTAACCCACCCGTTCCGTCAGCGGTTTTTCCCTAAGGCAAAGTTTATCCGCTGGCCGGGACGATTCGTGCATCGGCTTTGACCCATCGGGCATACCGTCGGGTGGAAACTGGAGTGCGGAAGGAGGTTCGGGATTCTCAACCATCTCCGTATCGGGCAGTTCGAGGCGCTGGCGATGCGTGGTGTCAAGGGTGCGGCGGGAAAGCTGGCGCCCCAACCAGTTGCTGACCCACCAGATGGTGCCCACGCCTGCTACCAGCATGAGGGCAATGGTCAGCCAGTAGCGCAGGGCGTCAAATTCCCGCAACCATTGGCTCATGGCATCGGCGCAGTAATAGCCGCCAACTACCAGCGCTCCGCCGACCATTCCCAGGAACACCGCGTCACACACCACGAAGCGCCACCAGGGATAATGCAGCATGCCCGCCGACACGAATACGCCTGTGCGCAGGCCAGGAATAGGTAACAACCGCGCTGTGATCAGCCAAAGCGCGCCCGATTTGTGGAAACCGTGTTGGATGGCTTGTTGGCGTTGGGGCGAAAACCAAAAGCGCCATCCCAAGCGTTGCAGCAGCTGGCGTCCGCCGAACCTTCCCAACATGTAAAGCCCTAAATCCGTGGTGAGGACGCCGAGCACAGCCGCGAGAAACGCTGGCACGGGGTGAAGTTGCCAGGTGCCCACCGCTAGGCCCCAAGCTAACAGCGCAGGCTCTTCAGGCATGATCAAAGCGACCAGCAGCATCGAAAAGTAGATGGTGCCGTAGGCATGTAATCCAGTCGCCAGCATCGTCAACCAGACTTTCACGCGATAATCTCCTCACAAGCCGCGGATTTAGCGTTTCTCATGCTGAGTCCATCCCCGATTGCTGCACAGGGTGGCCCATTATTATGCCAGTCCTTCCGTCTGCGAAAAGTCTAGTTTTAAGCGACGCAAGTCCACGCCCTGCATCACGAACCTGGTGGCGCCGAACCGCTGCTGCAATTCCCGAGTGAGCACACAGCGCGCCAACACATGGCAAAAGGGGCGGCGCCCAGCGGGATTCGTGTATTGCACGGATTCCCAGCATGCATCGCGCCAGTCCCAGCCTGGCCTGTAGGCACGCTCACCGCGGTTGCTCTCGATCGGCCTCTGCCCTAATAAATCGCAACCCACTGGTCCCGATTACCAAAGCTCGCTATGTGTAAATAACCTAACCGACTTCGGTAAAGTGACAGAATTGTTGTCGGGTTCGGCATAACCCAGGGCGAGCAAGCAAAACGGCGGATATTGCCGCGGGATACCGAAGGTCTTGCGAATAGGGCGAGACGCAAAGCGCCAGCACGGGACGGCGGAGACGTGAACGGTTTCGGCGGCCAGCATCATCATGAGCACGGCCATGCCAGCATCGCGGGCTAGTTCGCACAGCGCTCGTTCGCGCCACGGATCTGCATAGCGTTTCCAGAAACCCGCCCGCCACTCGGCAGCGACGATCAGCCAGGCCGGAGCCTCGCTTACCTTCTCTCCCAAACCACTAGCTTGCGTCAACACCTGCCGCAGATCAGCGTCGCGCACGATGACGACCTGGATCGGAACCTCCTGCTTCTGGTACGGTATCCAGCGCGCCGCTTCGCATAAATAAATCGGCAAGTTATCGGGAATCGGCTTGGGCAACAGCCGCTGCACCCTCGGCCGGGCCATCAATAATCGCACCACCTCATCAATGGTGGGCTTGCGGCCATCACGGGAAAAGGTCTGATACCAAATATCGCTGGCAGGCTCAATCATGCGCGGTCAGCGAAGCTCCCACCCTTCCTGAGAAACCACAAGGCGATTTTTT
>BEIM01000087.1 GCA_002898995.1 bacterium HR36 | reverse complement strand
GCGTTCTGCTGCCAAGGCGGCCGGCGATAACTAGCAGGCAGCCTTGTTCACACTGGAGAACTTTTCCGGTCATTTCAAAGGTAACCTGATTCCCAGTCTACAGCTGCTGCGGAACAACACGGGGCGTTTATACGCCATTGCACCAGAGGATAACGAGAATACGAGAGGGTTGCCGAGAACCTCCGCTCCTTCATTCATTTCAAGCCGCTGGCGAAAAATGGGTTTGTAGTTCCAGATGGGTGTCGGGGACCGAGAACCAAGAACACATGCAAGGCGGCGAAACCATGTTGACGAAGGCCCTAGTGTTGCCGCGGCCGTATTGGGCTAGGCAAAATGAGCACTTTGTGGCATGGTGGCGTTAGCGAAACACCACTGGCCTGCTGCAGCGAACGACGTCCCTTTTGCGAAATATGGCCACGTATTCGGGTATTCATCCGAACGCAGATATGGTGGATGACGACGGCAAACCGCAAATTGCCGTGTGGCGTTGCTGGTACCGCTTCGCACTTTGGACATTCCTGACAACGAGCGGCCTTTTGCTCGGCGTGTGGGGTTACCACACCTTTCTCGGCACCAATTTGCACGCCGTGATTCCTGGAGAACTGTATCGCAGCGCTCACCTGTCTGCCGCGCAGCTAGCCGAGGTTGTTCAACGGCTAGGCATACGCACTGTAATCAACTTGCGTGGTTGCTGCGAAGGATTCGACTGGTATGAGCAGGAAAGACGAACTTTGCAAGTTCTGGGGGTACAGCTCTGGGACATTCGCTTTTCATACCAAGCGCCGCCCCCGCTGCCCGAAATGCGGCGGTTGATGATGGCGCTGACTACCAGCGAAAGGCCGATCCTGATCCATTGCCGGCGGGGCGCAGACCGTACGGGTCTGGCTGCGAGTCTGGCTGTTTTGCTCAGGGGAGGTACTGTCGCGGAAGCGCGGCAGCAATTCGCGCTTTATTATGGCTATTTTCGGTTGGGCAAACCAGCGCGACTGCCCGAAGTGCTGGATTGGTACGAAGCCTGGCTGCGTGAGCAGGGAATTCCGCACCATCGGGACAATTTGCGTCGCTGGGTGGAGGAAGCATACCGCCCTGGCCATCTTTGGGCGCAAATCGAGCCGCTCAACGTGCCGCAACGGTGGTCGGTAGGGAGAAGCGTGCCAGCGCGTTTTCGGGTGGTCAATCGCTCACCTTTTCCCTGGCAATTTCGTACGACGCCACGAATTGGGGTGCATTTGCGAGCCTGGCTATTGCCGGACGAGAGGGAGGTTAGCGACCCAGCGCAACTGGCCAGCCTGCCCACGGATGCAGCCGGTTTCTTTGAGGCGACGGTGGTTCCGGGTAACTGGCTAGAACTGACACTCGGTCTGCCCCGCACGCAAACACCTGGGCGGTACGTGCTGCTTGTGGACCTGGTGGACGCAGAAGACGGGCCGTTCTGCATCTATGGTTCCAGGCCATTTCGCCAGTGGGTACAAGTGGAGTAACCTGATGAACGAGATACCCGTTGCCAGCCCTGTACGTGCAAAGCCAACCAGCAATCCCTTGCCAAAACCCCGTGCCACTTGGCTACGCATCGGCGTGCGGGCATCGCTGTCCGCAGCGCTGCTGCTGGCTTTGTTCAGCGATGGGCGGTTTCGCCAGATAGTTGACAGTTTGGGCAAAGCGCATTTGGCGCCTCTCTTGGGTGCAAGCCTCCTGTATGGCATGGCTCAGGTCGTGAGCAGCTGGCGGTGGCAATGGCTGGGACGGCCGCTGGGATTGCAACTCGGTCTGGCTCGCCTGGTGCAGTTGTACTTCATCGGGATGTTTTGCAATTTGTTTTTGCCGACTTCTATGGGTGGCGATGTTGTGCGTAGCTGGTTGCTGACACGAACGCAGCCGGGGATATCGATCGGAACGGCGCTGGCCAGCGTGCTCAGCGAACGCCTCAACGGATTGGTGGCGTTGTTACTGTTAGGATGCCTGGCGACCCTGTGGGGAGCGGACACCTTGCCCGGGACGCACCTGGCATTGATGTGGGGGCTCGGCATCGGCGGTGTGGCGGCGGTGGCCATTCTGCCACTGCTGGGAAGCCGAGTGCAGCGCTGCCGACAGTGGGCGGATGCACTAAGCCTCTCTGCCCGAAGTTGGCATATCTGGTTGGGTACTCTCGGTTTGTCGGTGCTCGTCCAGGCAGCGTCTATCGTGCAAGTGGCACTAGTGGCCCAAGCGCTCGGTTTGCCTGTGTCCTGGCGATGTTTATCGGTGGCCGTACCTATTGCCACCGTAGCGAGCTTGCTGCCCCTAAGTATTGCCGGGCTGGGCTTGCGCGAAGGAAGCCTGGTTTTGCTCCTGGCACCCACCGGGATAAACGCTGCGCAAAGTGTTGCGCTAGGCCTGGGTTGGCTGGCGATGCAGGCGCTCACCAGCCTCGTCGGTGCTCCCTTATGGTGGCTGCAACCGCACAGCTTCCAACCATCTGCCCAAGGTGGGTATGCTCATTTCGATACGCCGGGCGCGAATACCGGGGCTGAAACTATGGGGTTCCCCCGATCCAGCGGAACTGCCGTCTTTAGGGGGACTCTACAAGACACGGTAGTCGACGGAGGAGAGGCGAGTCATGGACGTCTCGGTAGTGATTCCGATCAAGGACGAACGGGACAATCTGCCGCTGCTGCATGAACAACTCCTTCGGGCCCTGGAGCCAACTGGCTGGGCCTTTGAGATCATTTTTGTGGATGATGGCTCGACGGACGGATCGGACCAGGTGCTGGAGCAATTGGCCTTGCGAGATAGCCGAGTGAAAGTAGTGCAGCTCACTCGCAATTTCGGGCAAACGCCTGCCCTGCGAGCTGGTATTGACCATGCCCAAGGCCATACCATCGTAACGATGGACGGCGACCTGCAAAATGATCCTGCAGATATTCCCGTATTGGTTGGCCATATCCACGAGGGCTACGACGTTGTGCTGGGCTGGCGTAAGGATCGGCAGGATTCGCTGCTGGTACGCAAGATCCCCAGTTGGATTGCCAACTGGCTGGTGCGTCGTGTAACCCACTCCAGTATACGGGATCTCGGTTGTACGCTGCGTGCTATGTGTCGGGAGGTAGCCCTGGAATTGCCGCAGTATGGCGAAATGCACCGATTCATTTCCGTGTTGTTGCAAAATAGCGGTTATCGGTTATTGCAAGTTCCGGTGCGACATCACCCCCGTCGCTTTGGCCAAACCAAGTATTCGTTATCGCGCACAGTGCGTGTCCTGCTTGATCTCATCACGGTGCGCTTCTTGCAGGCTTACCTGACCAGGCCGATGCATGTCTTTGGTTTGGGCGGGATGCTGTGTATTTTGTGCGGCGTGTTGAGCCTGAGTGTGGCGTTGGTGCAGAAGCTGGTCTGGGCGGAGCGGCTGAACCGCAATCCACTGGTGCTCTTGAGCGTGTTGTTGGTGGTTGTCGGCGTGCAGTTCATCTCGCTGGGGCTGATAGGGGAATTACTAACGCGCACTTACTTTGAGAGCCAGGGCAAGGCTGCTTATCGGGTGCGCCGCACCATTAACATCGAAACCGTTCTACCTACCCGGGCTCGCGCCGCCTGAGGTGCAGGAGCTACGGACCTCGGCTACGTCCTGCCTCAAGGAGCCCGGGGGCTAACACGCTCGCGTGCCTGAGGTGCAAAAGCTATGGAACTCAGCAGGCTTACGCCCCAGTTGTGTGACCAAGTACATGGTCCCTGGAACTCAACTGCTCTCGTGCAGCAGCTTGGCCGGCGTAACTCCGCCGCATCCTTGGTTGCAAAGCAGCTGGCCTTTGTGAGGGCTTGCTTTATCCAGTCGCGTCCAGCAGGTCGTGTAAGCGCAGGTGATAGGGGCCAAGTTTGCCACCGTAGTTGCCGGCACTGATGCGGCGAATACCGGGTTGGCAAGCGGCTTCGAGGCCAGCTCGCATGGCTTGACGCACGGCGGCTTCGCTCAGACCGTCTATGACGATTTCGTAAACGCAGTTCACTCCCTCGGGCAGGGCACTGCTTACCACACCGCGGAGCGTGGGGCAATAAGCGTCATTAGTGCTGGCTCTAAGTTTTTTGTATCGGCTACCGACCTTGCTGCCGCTGCGGACGATGCCGCCCGGGAAAGGCAAAATCACGTCGGGAAGCTGCTGAATGGCCTGGACAGCGGCTTGCGCGGCGGCCAGAGCAGCTTCCTGGCTCTCTCCGAGGATGAGCAAATTGCCTCCCGCCACGCCTTTGACCGTACCAAAAAAATCCTCGCAAATAAACTCTCCCTCCATCACGGGAATGCGCCAGAACCTGCGCCGCAGGCGTGTCTTGTGCTGGCCAATTTGCACGCGCGAAGCCGAGAGCGGCGCCTGTAAGCCCGCCATGGCCGGAGGTTGCTCGGGCCGCGGCTCGAGGACCTTGCTGATCTGCCAACCATCGCCGAAGTAACGAAGCTGACCCCCGACGCGAATGACCTTATCGGGTGCCAAGGGCAGGCCGTTGTAGCAAGCAGTAGTGGGGCAGGTCAGGATGCACTGGCCGACGCGGTTGACCACCGCCTTTTGCAGGGAGTCCCGATTGAAGGCAAAGAACAACAACGAGACCCCGGGCCGACCATCCGGCGTTTCCTCGGGGGTGAGGTAGCGTTCGCAACCGGCCTCGGCATCACAAGCAATCACCGAGGTGGCATAACCTGTGGCCACTTGCGCGGCAACTTGCGCCCACGACGGGGTGGCGGCCGTTACCACCACCCGCACCGCCGTCATCGGGAACGCCTCGGCAAAAGTATCCTCGATTTCCACGCCACGATAAATCCGCATACCAGGGACTCTACTATGGCGAATCGACGGGTGATCGACCAGGTAGGGTCAGTTCCGGGTAGTGCTGTATCGGCGGCGGGTTGGACGTGGGTTTGGAAGATGGCTTGGGCGGTAAGAGCCGTAACGAATTCTTTGTGGCTACGCCCGCATTATCAGGGTTCACCTGGCGCTCTTGCGAGCTCCGAGGCTCAAGCAGAGGTTGAGGTCTGGGAAGCTCGGGCAGAGTATCGGGTAACGGAGGCATCTCGCGTTGCCTTTCCAACAATCGCGGCAAAGGTAACAGGCCGTCTTCGGAAAAATCGGCCAAGGGCATGTCAGTTTGTTGCGGGGATGCCGCTGGGGGAGGAGCGGCGTGCTGCAATACCCAGCTGCGAGCACGTTCGCGGATATGTTCGCTGGCGCGGGCCTTGGCGCAATCGGGTAAGGGACCTTCGACGATGGTCACGTTGTCATGACGCAGAAGTGTCCCTTTATCGCGCTCAAATTCGGCTAGGGCGATGTTGTATTCGGAGGTGGCGATGTACTCATCGCGCAATGCTTCCGCAAAACTGCGCTGGGCATTAAGCAAGGCAGTAAGGACATCGCGACCTTCGGGAGTCTGTGCCCGGCCAGCCTCCCAGAGACTCTGAAAGGCCTCGAGCTGTTGCTGGGCGGCGCGGCGGCGGGCCCGTTGAATGGCGATTTCTTCGACGAGCTGGTAGATGCGCCGATAGCTGTCCTGCAGCTGGTAAGCTGTGGCCTGCTCCTGATTTCGCAAGAAAATTGTCCATTTCGCCACCTGAATCTGCGCCTGGCGGTATTCGGTGTGTGCCTCGCGATAGCCTAGAGGCATTTGGAAGATTAATCCTAGCTGCCAATCGTTAAATCGCCCTTCGAACAGGTTGTGAATGGCGGAGCTAGGGTCATCGCCATCCAACTTGCGTCCCAAGGAGTTGACGTTATAGGTGCCGAAGACGCGTAAGTCTGGGAGGAGGCGATCACGCACGGCCAGGAGCTGCAATTGTGCGTGCTGCAAGGCCAAGCGGGTGGCGCTGAGTTCCGGGCGATTCGCCAGGGCTTCGGCCAGTGCGGCTTCCCAGTTCGGGCGATACGGAGCTGTGGTTGGTACATCCGCAGGCACCAACCGCGTGCCATCTTCCGCAGGTAAACCGATCAAATAGCGCAGGCGCCGCTCGGCCTCTAAAACGCCAGGTTGAGCTGCTGTGCCCCGCCCCAGCGCTTGCAGCCGCTGCACACGGAAGAATTGGTACTGTTCTTCGATCTGGGCGACGTTGTAAATAGCCTCACGTCCTGCTTCGAGATTGGCTTTGGCTCGCTGCCAGGCACGGAGCGCCTGCCGCATGCCGATCTCCGCACTGAATAGCTGCCAGTAGGCCGAGTAGAGCTCCCAATAGGCCCGCTCAACTCCCAAAAGCAATTCCTGCACGCGGCGAATAAACTCGAACTGGCTGGCGTTGTAGGTCAGCCTGGCTAACAAAATACCCTGGGCGCGCCCGCCAGTCGGGATATTGAACAACACACTGCCCGGATGGGTTGAGCGGAGTTGGTTGATGCCGACACCCGCCCCTTGCAAGAGCGGTTGCTCGAAAGCGAATTCTAGGACGGGGCGATAGGCGGGGTTTACCCGCGCCGGCAGGTTAGAAAATTCGTAATCCGTACGAAACGTGATGCCTGCCACACCGCCTGTAGGCAACGGCTTAACCAGACGCGTCTGGAACTGCGCAATATCGCGTTCGATGACTTCCTGGAAGCCCGCTTGAAATTGTTCTAACGCTGTTCCTACAGGACGGTCTTGCTTTTGCCAGACCATAGCTGTTTGCCAAAGCGTATCGAACTTGGCAAGCGAGGCCTCGATTTCCTGAGCCAATTCCGCGGGATCGTAGGCAAGAACGCGGATCTGGTCTGTCAGCAATGAAGGGTCTCCGAACCCCCCTACCTGGCCGCGCACGGGTACTGGGGCAATCACCGCGCGGGCTGACAAATCCCGTCCATTTTCCAGAGCCAGGGCGATGCATTCAGCCAGGGTGATATACCGCTTCGGGGCGTCGGGATTGAGCACGGTGCGGACGTCCGTTACATCCACAAAGGAGCTAGGCTCATCCACCTTGCGTTCGGGTAGTAGGTCGTTGCGGTTATAAAGCTGCTCCGCATAGCGCGAGGCTGGGCCGCGGAGCAGGTTATGCTGCTGACACCCGAGAGCAATGGCCGACACAGCCACGCACCAGCCTATCACGAGTTGGCTTGCACGCATTGGGGCCCTCATTTCTGCCACTGCTGTCCCGCCTCAGTGTAGCAATCCGCGCCAAGCAAGCCGCTCTTCCACAGACGGACAAGCGGCAGCAGGGCAAGGCCATTGGAATCTTTCGGATATATCGGCAATGCCGACGAACGGGTCTAGTAAAACTTGAACGGTGGTAGCGGTCTTGCCAGACCTAACGATTCAGCGCCCTGGCCATGTGGAACCCTCGCAATCTCGCGACTTTTTCCCTGCACTGACACCCAGCATTACTCCCTGGGCAAAGCGACGGTTCTCTGGACGCTTTCTGCGACAAGCCGGCCTCTACGGTTTACCTCAGACATTGATACAATGCTGTAACTCACCGCGAGAATTATCTCAACCGAGACGTCGCAGATGGTGCATAGCAGCAAGGCGGGCATCATTTTCCACGGCGAAGCGCAGCCATGAAATTAGGGAAGAGTACCCGGGAAGCATTCGGATTGGCTTTAGCGGAACTGGGGGAACGCGATCCCGAAGTGGTCGTGCTCGACGCCGATGTGCACAACTCCACGCGAACGGAACACTTTGCGCGGCGATTCCCGGAGCGGTTTTTCAATGTCGGCATTGCGGAATCAAACGTGGTTGGCATGGCAAGCGGGATGGCTGCGAGTGGCAAGCGCCCCTGGGTGGCGAGCTTTGCTTGCTTCATCATGTGCAATGCCTTCGACCAGTTGCGAATGTCTGTGGCCTTTCCCGCGCTGGATGTGAAGGTGGTGGGCAGCCATGCGGGCATTTCCATCGGCGAAGATGGCCCATCGCAGATGGGGATCGAAGACGTGGCCCTAGCATGCGTGCTGCCGAACTTTACTGTGGTCGTGCCCGCAGATGAGGCCAGTGCCCGTCAAGCGGTCTTCGCTTTGGCCGAGCACCGGGGCCCAGCTTATTTGCGTGTCGGCCGACCGAATGTGCCCGTTGTGTATGAGGGCACTGCCCCATTTCGGTTGGGCAAGGCCAACGTGTTGCGGGAGGGGCGCGATGTTACGATCATCGCCAACGGCTTGATGGTATCGGCGGCCTTGCAAGCAGCGCAGGACCTGGCGCGGTTGGGAATCAGCGCACGCGTGCTGGATATGCATACGGTCAAGCCGCTGGATCACGAGGCGATTGCTCAAGCAGCTCGAGAAACCCGCCGGATGGTCGTAGCTGAGGAACATCTGAAGCATGGCGGCTTGGGCAGCGCTGTGGCCCAGTCGGTGGCCGAACAATGCCCCGTGCCGATTCGCTTTGTGGCATTGAGCGATACGTACGCCGAATCTGGTTCGCCCGAGGATTTGCTGCGGAAATACGGCCTGACGGCCGCAGACATTGTGCAGGCGGCGCGAAGTTTGGTCGGGCAGTAGCCGACTGAACCACCCCTGGCTCGCTGCCGTACGCTCACCGTTCACT
Source organism: bacterium HR36 (assembly GCA_002898995.1). Taxonomy (GTDB): domain Bacteria; phylum Planctomycetota; class Planctomycetia; order Gemmatales; family HRBIN36; genus HRBIN36. Next base: position 1,892 of record BEIM01000087.1, on the reverse strand, counting down.
AACACCGTGAGTTGTACTTGGAAAGCGGGACTGTGTCAGTTCTGTCTTGGAGCTTTACAATAGGTTGTGGGAGGTGCGGCCGGCCGCAATGCGGAGATGAACCGACACCTAGGCGGCACGCTCGTGCGCCCGAATTGGACAGTGCCCTTTCGAGCGGTGCTGGGCTGCGAGATTGCCAGGCCGATTCAGGGTGAATCACAACTGGTGCGCTGCTTGCCGATATGGACTGGCACCGAACCCATGTGATCTGTTTCGCGGCGAGCTACGCAGTAGCGTGGCTAGCGGAATTGGTGCGCTGGCTCAAGCCAACATGGAAGCCGCTACGCTGGCTCATGCTGGGATGCACAGCAGCAGGCTTATTGGCCCATACGTTGTTTCTGGCGGCGCGCTGGACGCCCAATGCTGGGCAAGGGCGGTCGCTGTTATGGTTGGCGTGGATCGTGGCGTTTTTGGGCCTCTACGGGGCCATGCACTACAAGCGAGTGGCCTGGACACTATTTGTCCTGCCGGTGGTGCTAGCGTTAGTCGGCTTAGCAAGCGGCTGGTGGGGAGAGCACGGCTTGCCTGAAGCGACTGGCCCGGCGGACCGCTGGCTGATTACTGCTCATGTGGCTTTGCTGGTGTTGGGTGGGGTGGGCGTGTGCGTGAGTTTCATCGCTAGTGTCATGTATCTGGTGCAAGCGTGGCGTTTGCGGCACAAGCAACCTCTGGGAGAAGGTTTGCGTTTACTGAGTTTGGAACGATTGGAACGTATGATTCGCCACGGCGTGGCCTGGGCATTTCCGCTATGGACAGCGGGGGTCGTCATGGGAATGATCCTGCTTTGGCAGCGCGAGGAGTTAACCTGGTGGGATCCCAAGGTGGTAAGCGGAGCGTTGTTGATTGTGGTTTTCGCGCTGTTGCTCGATTTGCGTTACCGCCAGCATGAACGTGGCCGACGGTTCGCCTGGGGGGCCATACTGGCGTTTGTTCTGTTGCTGGTGGCGCTGAGCATCGAGACTTTCGCGCCGAGTTGGCATCGGTTTGGAGGGGGGTCATGAACGTCGCGGTGCTAGGAGCAAATTATCGCACAATGGCCATGGAGATGAGGGAACGCCTGGCTGTAAACCGCCAGCGGTTGCCCGATTTTTTGACTGCTTGTCAAGGCGGTTTTGGTTGTGAGGTCGTGCTATTGAGCACGTGCAACCGTGTGGAAGCTTATCTGGCGCGGCTGGATGAAGAGCCGTTACCGGGTTTGACCCAGTGGGCTGAATTTCTCCAGCAACGTACGGGGGTGCCCGCCAACGAATTGCTAGGCCACCTGTATGAACATCGAGAGCGAGAAGCGGCACGACACCTATTTCGAGTGGCCAGCGGCCTGGACAGCCTGGTTGTCGGCGAAGACCAGATCGCCAATCAGGTGAAATCCGCCTACGAGCAGGCGCAGGAAGTTGGCACGGTCGGGCCGATTCTGCATGCGCTTTTTCAGCAGGCGCGGCTGGTCAGCAAACGCGTGCGGCGAGAAACGGGGATTGCTCAGGGGAAAGTGTCGCTGGCGAGTCTGGGTCTGGATTATCTGCGGCAGGTGTTTGCTAGTTTTCGCGACAAGACGGTGCTCTTACTGGGAGCGGGCAAAATCGGTGAACTAACGCTTAAACATCTTTTGGAACTGCGCCCAAGAAGGATACTGGTGTGTAATCGCAGTAGAGAAAAAGCAGAGGGGCTGGCTCGCAAATATCACAGCGAGGTCTGGCCCTGGGACGGTCTCCATGAGGCCTTAGCGCAAGCTGACATAATTCTCAGTGCCCCTGGCGCCCCCGAAATGGTAGTCTCGCGGCAGCAGCCCGAGGCAGTTTTGCCCCGGCTGCTCGGCGGCCATCTGGCTATCCTCGACCTGGCAGTGCCCCGGCACT
>BEIM01000086.1 GCA_002898995.1 bacterium HR36 | reverse complement strand
GTTTCGGCCAAGGCTTATATCGTTTCAAATTAGAGCGCGACCCCCAACTACCTAATGGGCCACCACGCATTACCCAGTTTGAATTTCTCCGTAGCACTACTAACAATACCTGGGGTCTTGGGACGACAGAGGACGGCGAAATCTTCGCCTCCACAGCAAATGGTAATCCAAGCGTTTACTTAGACATTCCAAACCGCTATTACGAGAAACTCCGCGGGTGGTCTCCTGGCCCTCTACCAATGATTGCAGACAGCGCCCGCTTTTATCCCATAACTCACAAGGTTCGTCAGGTAGATTTTCATGGTAGTTTTACCGCAGCCTCGGGACACTTGGTTTATACAGCACGCACTTATCCCAAATTTTATTGGAATCGCGTCGCTTTCGTTGCTGATCCCACCGGACACTTAGTTGCCAGCCTCATATTAGAGCGTCAAGGAAGTTCCTATCGTTCGCGTTATGGATGGAATCTATTGGCCAGCGATGATGAATGGAGCGCGCCCATTGCCGCGGCGGTGGGGCCTGATGGTAACGTTTGGGTGATAGATTGGTATAGTTATATCGTGCAGCATAATCCCACGCCTCCGGGTTTTCGCACCGGCCGTGGGAATGCTTACGAAACCCCTCTCCGTGATACTAAGCACGGTCGCATATATAGACTGGTCCAGCGAGGCACAAAGCCTGGCTCCTATCCTCGATTGCTTTCATCCCAGCCGCAAACCTTGCTGCGTGGCCTCCAGCATGATAATCTGTTCTGGCGCCTACACAGTCAACGATTAATCGTGGAAAACCGATGTTCCCAGCTAATCCCAGACCTGGTCGCTTTACTACACGACGATCGCGTTGACGAATGTGACCTTAACGTAGCCAGCATACACGCCTTGTGGTCGTTGCACGGTTTAGGAGCTTTGCAGGGCAATTGGGATGAGCTAAAGCCAAGCATTAAGAAGGCTTTCCATCATCGTTCCTACGCTGTCAGACAAAACGCGGTGCGAGTCTTGCCTTCTGATTCACGTGGAGCTCAGTGCTTGGCCGAATCCGCGGTTCTGCGGGATGCGGACCCAGCGGTACAGAAGGCTGTCTTGCTCCGAATAGCTGAGATGCCGACTAATCCCTGTTTAACTAAACATCTCGTAGATGTACTAGGTGAAGCCACATGGAATCAAGACCGACCTTTGCTGCACGCTTATACAGTCGCGGCCGCGGTGCATATCCAGCAGTGGCTGGAGTTCCTTCCCTCGGCTGGGAAACGCGATCTAGGGGATTCCTGGCGTGCTGTCGTGCAGCGAATTGCTGAGCATGGCGCCCGCAGCAATGACGTCTCCAATCTAAGGGCCCTGCTAAATGTTCTCGACAAACTCGATAGCAACTTGCAACAGGCGATTTTAGAGGGTTGGATTCAAGGTACTCCCAATGAGGTGCGCGGCCCTCTCCTGCACGCTGACGAAAAGCGCCTGGGACTGCTGTTGACGCAGTTGCCCGAACCATCCACCCGATTGCTCACGATGCTAGCACTGCGCTGGAAAAGTGAAATTGCAGGCGAGCATGCCGGCAAACTCAAAGCGGTGTTAGAACGGGACTTAGTCAACACACAATTGAATCAAGAAATGCGTTTGCGTGCCGCCCATCAATTAGCGGAATTGTTTCCCGACAGTCGAGAAGTTGCGCAGTTGCTGCTGCGGCAAATGAGGCCGCAGGCTCCGCCTGATTTGGTAACTAAGTTAGCTTCGGTGATAGTGAAAATGTCTGCAGCTGGCATATTAGAGGACGCGGTTCAGACTTATGGTTCGCTCACACCGGCAGGAAGGAAAGCACTGCTGAACCAATTGTTTACCAGAGAAGACTGGCTGATGGACTTGCTCCATCTAACGGCCAGGGGGGCGCTATCGGCCAGCGATCTCAGCCTGGAACAAAGACAGACCCTCTTGCAGCATAGAAACCAGCGAATTGCAATCCAGGCGCGCAAGGTTCTAGAAACAGCAGGCGGCCTGCCAAATCCCGATAGGCAAAAAGTTGTGGAATCATTCAAGGAAACGGCTCAGCGGAGGGGTGATGCAGAAGCCGGCCGCAAAGTTTTTCAGACTCACTGTGCGAAATGTCACTCTTATCGTGGAGAAGGCGGAAAAGTTGGGCCAGACCTTACCGGCATGGCCATTCATTCTAAGGAACATCTGTTGGTGGAAATCCTGGATCCTAGCCGCAGCGTAGAAGGCAATTATAGACAATATTTAGTAGCAACCAAATCCGGCCTGGCGATTAGCGGTATACTAGTGGCTGAAAGCAGAACAACCATAGAGGTATTAGATGCTGAGGGAAAAACGCACGTTATACCACGTGAGCACATCGAGGAGATCCAGGCTTCTCCCAAATCGCTCATGCCCGACGGCTTCGAACAGCAGCTGAAACCACAGGAATTAGCGGATTTATTAGAGTTTCTGACGCACCGAGAAAAATATTTACCGCTCCCCTTAGATCGAGTAGCCACAGCCGTAAGCACCCAAGGAATGTTTTATCGTCACGAAGCGACCCAGGAACGCTTAGTGTTCTCGGATTGGAAACCCAAGTCGTATAAAGGCATACCATTCCATCTGGTAGACCCACAAGGGGGCCGAGTTCCTAACGTGGTATTGTTCTATAGTCCGCAGGGGACATATCCGCCGAAAATGCCGAAATCGGTCGAATTGCCCTGTAATCTTAGGGTGCGAGCTTTACATATGCTGAGCGGAGTAAGTGGTTGGGGATATCCGTTGGGAAAGAAAGGAACGGTATCATTGGTGGTACGACTGCACTATGATAACGGGCAAAGTGAGGAACACTTGTTGCGCAATGGTGAGCATTTCGCGGACTATATACGCCGAGTGGATGTTCCCGGATCGGAATTTGCTTTCGCGCTGGGGCAGCAACAGATCCGCTACCTGGCCATCCAGCCGAAACGGCCCCAGGATATCATCCGCAAGATAGAATTTATCAAAGGGCCTGACGAAACGGCGCCAATCATCATGGCCGTAACCCTGGAGCTTTCAGATTTGCCCGAATAAAAGTGTGAGCGAACAAGAATGCGGTCAACCATGCTAACCTGCCGACTATTTACACTCGGTTGCAAAGTGAATCAATACGAAACGCAGTATGTCGAGGAGGCCTTGCGGTTAAGCGGCTACAACGTATTAGATTCAGGCCAGGCCGATTTATATATTGTCAATACTTGCGCCGTCACCCAAGAGGCCGAAAGTAAAGCGCGGCGGCTTATCCGCCGTTTGGCGAGAGAAAATCCTAAGCAGGGAGTCTTAGTCATGGGCTGTTTTGCCAGCCGCAGTCCCGAGGCAATCCAAGGTTTAGCAAGCAATGTCCAAGTGGTGGCGGACAAGCGTCGCCTGCCAGAATACCTCGCACGCTATGGCGTGATACGCTGGCCTAACGGCATCTCGGACTTTCAAGGCCACCAACGGGCTTTTGTCAAGGTGCAGGATGGATGCTTACTCAATTGCACGTTTTGTATTATCCCGGTTGTTCGTCCTTATTTCGTAAGCCGACCTATAGACGCAATTGTCGCGGAAGTACAAAGGTTAGTGGCTAATGGCTATCGGGAAATAGTCTTGACGGGCATCCATTTAGGCCACTATGGTATAGATCTAAGCCGGGGCAAACCCAAGTCTGAATGGTCGCGCTTGTGGCACTTGTTGGATCGACTCGGGGAGATGCCTGGAGAATTTCGCATCCGTCTTAGCAGCCTAGAGGCCGCAGAAGTTCGTGCTGAATTATTAGCAGCCTGCCGACGCAATCCGCGTGTGTGTCCCCATTTCCACCTTTGTTTGCAGTGCGGTTCGGACCGAATTTTACAGTTGATGCGGCGACGTTACCGAGTCAAGAGTTTTATGGAAAATTGTGAAGCCCTGCGCACGGTTTTCGATAATCCCGCCATTTCTACGGATATTATCGTGGGTTTCCCTGGCGAAACCGAAGAGGATTTTCGCGCGACCTTAGAAGTGGCGGAGCGCATTGGATTTGCCTGGATCCATATTTTTCCATTCAGTCCACGCCAAGGTACGGTGGCAGCGACTATGCCGGACCATGTGCCCACTTCTATTGTTCAGGAACGCAAAGCCCGACTAGCGGAGCTAGACCGGCAGTTGCGGCGGCGCTATCTCGAGTCGCTAGTGGGCAGTTCTCTAGAAGTCCTGATTGAAAAAAATGAACCAAATCTGCCGGGCCATCTTAGTGGTACCGCCTGTCGGGGCGTTCGTGTTGTCCTACCAGGTTTGCCCACATGGATTGGCCGACTCGTGAAGGTTCGGATTGCGGCGGCTATGGATAAATATTTATTGGGCTATGTCGAACATTCTGAACATACCAAGGAGATGGCTTCTGCGGCTAAGCCCAGGGAGGTAAGATTGTATTACGACGCCCCTATGCAAATTCCGGGCAGACTAAGTCTGCCTGTGGTCGGACCCTGAGATAGGCGCAGTTTTTTCACAAGTTAGCTGACCGGTTGCGCCGATAATCGTAAATGGCACTCTTAGTATCAGCCGCGATCAGAAAGAATTCGGAGAGTAATGAAGGCCTGCTCGTGGCGAATGAACCAGCCGACTCAACATAGTACAGCAGGCAAGTGGACTTGCTTGTTAGTCATTGCCTGCGTGGCGGGATGTCAGCAGCTACCAGGAACGCGATCCCCGCTCAAGCCTACACGCAATAGCAATGATCCGTTCCTAGGTAGCCCGGTAAGTCGAATTCCCCCAACGCCAGTTCCGCCCATGGCCGGCGCTATAAGTAACGAACCGCGGCTGGGCATGGGGCCAACGAACGGGATTGTTTCGACTAACATGGAAATCCGAGCCAGCGATCGCAATTACGCGCCACCTGCAACTCGAAATGCAGATGGTGTGCAAGTGGCTACTTGGCAGCCTTCGCCAGACCGTTCCAAATCCTGGGAAGAAGTATTTCGGCAGTTACGATCGAAAGGTATTACCTGGCAGAAACTAGAAATGCAGGGCAATCTTTGGCGCTTTGAATGTACTATACCAAATCCCGAGGATCCTAATCAGACCCGTGAATATTATGCTACCGCCCCAGACCCGCTCAGCGCCGTGCAGGCGGTCCTGCAGAAGTTAGATGCTGCGCGCTAGCTAATCGTCGCGGCCAACTGGTCACCTACGATTCCCTAGGGGTCAGGTTTCACCAGAGGGAAAAGACTTAGTGTCTGGAGAAAGAACTTGCAGCACACTGCCTCCATTCTCATATAAACTATCGCCCACCTCGCAAGTCCAGAGGATACGAACACTAAAGACGTGTTCATGGCCGTTATTAAGTGTTAGGCGCACTACAATCCTTTGACCCAGAAGAGAGCGGCTGCCCAGAAAGCGAATACCCGAGACAGAAATATCTCGAGTCACCGCTCGGTGGGCGGTGCCGTCCTCCAGAGTGAGAGTCACAGGCCAATAGACCTCGACACGATCAGCGCTGCGCCGTTCCACATGATGTTGAGAACGTTTGCAAGAATCTATTAGGGCCTGCAACAAAGCACGGACGTGAAGCTGTCTTTCTTCTTCGTGCAGGCGATTACCGGTGAGGGAAGGAACGTAATAATAGCGGCCGTTCTGATAAGTGAGAAAGCTACCAGCTCGCTCGATGAATTGGCGCCACAGGCGTGTTCCCAGACCGAGGCGACGCAATTCCTGCTGAATCTCCTGGGGGAGAATATAACCGCGGGTCTCGGCGCGCTGGAGCACGGTGCTAAGAGCCGCGTCCCAGGCACTGGAGGTGAGCGCCTGGCCAGTGATTTTGCGGCGTGTTTTGGTGCTGGTCATGATTGCTTATCTCGCGCATTATGATTGGAGTCCCAATACTGCCTATAACACTTTAGCTCGCAAATCGGGGCTTCGCAAACATAATCACTACCCGAGCCATTGCGGAAAGTGCACGACTAATGGGACTGTCAAAAGTTAAGCCAGCGGCAAAATTTGATCGCGTTGCTGATTTACGACGTCAGGGATGCGAAGAAGGCGCCGAAGAACTTGGAGCCAAAGCACCAGGAGAGTTCCGCCCTGGCAGAGGTACATCCTTGATGTCAAAGCGATTATTAAGGAAATCGTTGATGACGGCGCTGGCTCTTAGCTCATTGAATAATAAAGGAATTTCCGCTTCCACCTTGCGTTTGTAAACTTCCCGTCGTAATTGTTCCCGTACATCTTCGAAGCGGATGCCGGTATCTGCGGGAATAAGTTTCTCGCGAAGGAGGATAACATACCCTTCCTGAACCTCGATGATCTCACTCATTTCGCCGTCGCGGAGACTGAAAGCCGCTCGCTCCAATTCTGGAGCCGCAGAATGCCGGTTGATAGGCCGTATCTTTCCGCCAGTAGCCGCCAGTTGCGAAGGTTGTTGGCTAGCCTCGCGAATGAACTCGTCAATTCCCTTGCCTTTGAGTTTGTCGTAGATTTTTAGAGCCACACCTAGGCCATCTGATTTAGGCACCAGAATAATTCGGCATTGCACTTTTTCACCATAGTTTGCCTCGAACGCTTTGCGCAAATCTTCCTCAGTAACCTGCACGCGCTTTTCCGCGAGCTTGCGCATCAGGATTGCGGGACGCAATACGTCCTCCTTATATTCGAAGAGTGTGGTATTGCGCTGTTTCAAGACCGTGCTTTCAAATTCGGCAGCGTTTTTCAGTTTGAGGGAGCGAATGACTTCGGCTAGCTCTTCTTCAACTTCGCGATCAGTAGCGGTCACATTGGCTTTAGCAGCAGCCTGTTCGATGATTCGGCGGTTAATCAACAGTTCTAAGAACTGCCGCCCTTTGCGGGCGATCAACTCATTAGCTAATTCTTCGCGTGTTATCGGGACGTTATTGACCAGCGCCACTACCTCCGTGCCCAGGCCGGATACCACATTACGTTGGGACTGGGGAGCAGTAGATGGCGCTTGTGTATACGTGCCTCGCAAGTCCATTAGGAGAATCAGGCTGCTTATAGATAGTACCGTCAAGCTTCTTCTGAGAACGTTCGATGGCATAATTGCTCCCTCCTAATGCTTGCGACCACGTCTATACTATATCCGCAAAGTTCAAGCAACGTCACTTGGAAGCGAACTAGTTGGCGTGACAAGCATGATGCCGGGTTACCAAGGGTTTTCAAGCATATTGACGATTTGTTCGGCGAGGTCTTCAACAACCTGCTGGCGTGCAGTGGCTGTGGATTGACCGAGTTCGGGGATGAAGGCTCTACTGCGAACAATCAGGTTTTTCGGCGGAGAAAAAGGTTTGGTTGTCGGCAGGGTTCCCGCTGATGGGATCTCAGAGTTGGCCAAAGGCATAGGCGCGGACGGACCACCGCGTAAGTCGGTAAAAGTGACCTCGACCGTGAGGGTATATTCTCCTTCACGAACTTCGTTTAACGGATTGACCAAAGGAACACGTTTTTGCACCTGCTTGATTGTGCCCGTTAACTCCGCATCGCAATAGCCCTGCTGCACTACTTTCCAGGGCGTGCGCGCTTCGATCTTTTTGATAACCGCTTCCGTGAGTTGAAATTCGAGGCCCCGATAGAAAGTTTCGTTCTTGAAAACTGGGACACGAATGGTTTTCAGACTGGTGTCGAATTGCGAATCGGAGGTGTAGCCGAAAAGGCTAATTCCGCCTGAGCTGGTACAAGCACAAGCGTTGAAAAGCATAGGAGACAGCACCAAGCAGTAGACAAAGAGGCGGAGACGAGAGGAGCAAATGGGCATCATCAATCAGGGTCCATCCTTCTCGACCCGCTGGCGCAGTTCCTGAATGCGCTCTTCGGCAAGCTGGGCCCAGCGGGTACCGCTATAGCGTCGGCGAACAAGCTCGTAATAAAAATAGGCGGATCCTAGTAAGCCGGTACGGCGATAAAATTCTGCAACGTTGTAGTCTTTTTGTGCTTGGCGATCATGAATTGCGCTGAGAGTGGCCTGCAAGTAAGCCTGGGATTCAGGATTTCGCAATTCGGGATACTTGCGCAAAGCAGTATCTATTAGCTGACGAGCTTCGGCTAGTTTGGTGTCGTCATATTCAGGACCAGGCACGGAATTAACCTTGGCTTCGATAGCCCGGCGTAAAGCGGCAGGCGCCAGCGGAGAACGGGGATGGGTTTCGGCAAGCAAAGTATAGTACCGATCAGCGTCGTCCCATTCCTGGCGAATAAAGTTGACCGCCGCCAAGCGATCTAAACAGTGAGGAGCTAACGGTCCCGTGGGGTCTTGCAAATAAGCATCCTGCAGCGTACTGAGGGCGTTGGATTCTACGCCGACCAATGGTTTTTCCTTCTCGAAATGGAAGATTCTTGGCAGGTACCAACGTCCTTGTTCGCTGGCGCGCAATTCCTCGCGTGTGTCTTCCAACCAGTTTTCGGCAATCTCCACCTCGCGGCGAATGACCTCGGAACGGAATCGCGAATTGGGAAACTTATCCAGAAGGCGTTTATAGGTCATACGGGCGGCAGGGTATTTGCGCTGGGCGAACTGAGATTCGCCGAGCCAGTAGAGCGCCTCCTCGAAGATGTTTGGTTCTTTCTCACGTTCAGCGCGATCAGCGAGCCAGGAGAAGACTTTTTCAGCATTGCCATACTCGCCTCGCTGGAAAAGAACCCGGGCAGAGGCTAAGTCGCCGGCCAGTGTTCCTGGCGGAGGTGCAGGTTCTTCCTCCCAATGGCCGGCACGGAACACCTTTTCGGGTGGCGGTGGCGGTAGCTCGACACGGGGCTTAGTTAGCTCTGACCAGGAGAATGAGGAAACCTGCTGGCAGCCAGTCAGGCCCCAGACAAGGCAAAGGTACATCGGCCCCGAAATGGTCAGGCATGCACGCATGCCGCTTATCACCCCCGTGTGATTTCCCCGCGCCTTAGCGATGAGGCGAAAAGTAAGTTATCAGGCGCAATGGCTTGGCGAGTTGATGCATCCAATACTCGTGTAAGACATCCAGCAGTTGTTGGCAGGAGGATTCAGGCAGGGGCAAGTCTTGTTGCTGGGTGCTCAGTCGCCAGCAGCGCCAGAGCTCCTGGCTGAGTTGGCGACGACCGCGACTGGGAGTAGGACAGAGGGAGCATACGACTCCGCCGGCCAGAGCATTCCAGGTTATCGGTTGAGATGCGGGCATGTCTTCGAGGGGTTTCTTGCAAAGCACACAGCGATCGAGCATAGGCTGCAGCCCGATTTCCCGCAGCGCGTTGATCTCCCAGCGCAGCAGTGTTTGGACAATCGATTGTTCCTGGAGTTGCCGCAGCGCAACCATGGTGCTATCGAACCAGTGGGGATGCGGATCGTCCCGTTGGCCGCAAGTATCCAGGATTTCAGCGATCAGGCAAGCTGCGTAAAAAGCATCCAGATGCTGCCGGATTCCTTGGAAGCGCTCACGCAAGCGGGCTTCCGTCAGCAAGTCCAGCCCCTCGGAAGTCTTGCGAATCAGGACAATATCGCAGAGGTTGAGCAGGTCAAGAGCAAATTCAAACTGGCTGCGTAAACGGCGGCCTCCTTTGGCCAAGGCATGTACTTTCCCGAATTCCCTGGTCCACAAGATAACCACGCGACTGGTTTCGCGGAAATCGGTAGTGCGTAACACCAAAGCAGTCGCTTTTTCCATGGGCATGAGCAGAACCTACGCATTAGTGGGTCAGCGACAGTTTTTACCAACCGAGACTGAAGGTCTGGGTCGGCAGCGAAGCGGCAGATTTCATATCTAGCCATGCGGCAAGGTAGGTGGCGGTACCAATTGCACTGGGGCGTAGGAAGCCTGTCCACCCAAAACTATCTGCACCAAATTTGCAGTTCCCAATGGATGGGGTAAGGCGAATAGCTCGCCGTAACGAAAACCGCAACGCGTGCCCAGATAGCCATTGTAACTGGTTAGAAAGTGGCGTAGCCGCTCGAACCGGTTATCATCGAACTGGGAATGGTAGCAGCGTACGGCTTGGAGTTTTTGCTCAAATGTGTCGGAAATATCCACGATAAAGGTAGTGTGCCAGTGGCGGATCTCTGCGTCGCCAGGCACAGGGGCGTAAATAAGGTGGGGAACCCGGTACGGGCTAGTTCCTGCAAAGCGGTCGTCCCATTTGGTCAACTGGGAATAAAAACGGGCTGCTTCGATAAGCAACTGAGCCTGGTAGTGGTCGGGAGAGGCGGCTGGCGTCCGACCGGCCATGGCGATAACAATTTGTGGCCGAAGCCTGCGAAACCATGTGGCTAGGGCGATACGATTTTCCGGGCAATCCATGAGAACACGATTGGGCAACCCGACGCACACACGCAACGGTACACCGAGCACCTTCCGCGCAGCCTCCGCTTCCTGTGCCCGCAATTCGGGATTACCGCGCGGCGTTGGCTCTCCGTCAGTCAAATCGAGCATGGCCCCGCGGTAACCCTGTTTGCCCA
>BEIM01000085.1 GCA_002898995.1 bacterium HR36 | reverse complement strand
GTCGTCTAATACGTGCCACATCTTGGTGGAAAATTTGGATGGACATCAGGGAAAACCCTGATGCTGACTCCTTATGCGTGGCCCGACGAAAGCCCAACTGCAAGCACAACTGGAGGCAAGTCAAACTCGGTTAGCTGAGGTAGAAGGTATCCTGCGCAATATGCGCAATCTGATCGCGATGGTAGTCGAAGCATTGCCCGGCTTTATTCTTTTACTGAACGAACAAGGAGCAATCCTGCAGGCGGAATTAAACAGCGAGTGGCAGCAACGGTATCCGCCTGACCGCTTGCTCGGCCAATCGGTGGCCGTGTTGGTCTCACCGCCAGTATTTAGGTCCCTCCATTCTTTGCTGGCGGAAGTGCGTCAGCGTAGGCGTACTGTGGTTTTTGAACACAGCGGTCTGGGAGGGGACTTGAGCGGAGCCTACGAATGGCGGCTCAGTTACAACCCGGAGGCGGGAATCGTGGCTTTGGTACGGCGGCTGGAATTTCTGCCGAGTTGGTTTGGCGGACATAACCTGCATGGCTCTCCCGAGGCCATGGCCCGATTAAATCGCCTGGCGCGCTTAGGAGAGTTGGTAACCAGTTTGGTGCATGAGCTAAACCAACCACTCACGGCCATTCTGAATTACGGCCAAGGATGCATGCGCCGGCTAGCCCACGGCCAATACCAGATGGAAGACTTACACCACGCTGCTCAGCAGATTGCCTTGCAGGCAACGCGGGCCATGCAAATCATGGAACGGATTCGCCGATTTATGCGGGGACAGGAACCACCTGTTGGTTCGGTCAACCTGAATGCCGTTGTGCAGGAAAGTCTCGCATTGCTAGCCGGGGAACTCTCCGCCCATGCCATCCGGGTCGAGTTGCAATTGCAGCCGCAACTGCCCGAAGTGCGTGGCGACGCCGTGCAGCTGGCGCAAGTGCTGGTCAACCTACTGCGCAATGCTGTGGAAGCGGTGGTGGGGCGTCCTCAACCTCGGATCATCATCACCACACGAATCCAGCCAGACGCCATTGAGGTCAGCGTAGAAGATAATGGCCCCGGGCTTACTCCCCAGATCCGGGAACGTCTGTTCGAACCATTCTTTACCACCAAGCCGCAAGGCCTGGGCATCGGCTTGAATGTCTCCCGCAGGATTGTCGAAGCCCACGGAGGCACGTTACACGCGGAGAACCTCCCCACTGGCGCACGCTTCACCATGCGCCTCCCCCCGTCCGCCACCAATCCGCTCGCGTAACGGTCTCTCCGATGCCCGGCTAGCCCAATGCCAGCTAGTGCCAGCACCTGTTGCGTCCGTGGGTTTGGATATGGCCACCTGGCCCCTGGCAAAACAGGGCCGAATTTGCTATATTGTACATCAACTTTCTAGCCCATCGGCGTTCGCGTCGGCTTGTGAAGAATTTGGGGGAGGGCCGAAACCATGCCAGAAGAAGGCTGCGTTTACGTGGTGGATGATGACCCCGCCGTTGGCGATTCGCTGCGCTTTATGCTTGGCTCCGTAGGATTGCGGACGGAGGTGTTCAGCTCGGCACCTGAGTTTCTTCAGCGTTATAATCCCGGGTGCCCGAGTTGCCTGGTCCTCGACGTGCGAATGCCCGGCATGAGCGGCTTGGAATTGCAGGAGGAGATGAAACAACGCGGCATTGCCATACCCGTCATCATCTTGACTGCACATGGTGAGGTGTCGGCCGCGGCTCGCGCTTTCAAGAACGGCGCTCTTGATTTTCTGGAAAAGCCATGCAGCGACCAGCAGTTACTCGATGCCGTTAACAAAGCCTTACGCACCGACCGTCAATGGCGGCAGGAAAGACAGGCCCTGTCCCAAATTGCGGCCTGCCTCGAACGCCTGACCGAACGAGAGCGAGATGTGCTTCGCTTGATCGTGGCCGGGTTTTCATCGCGCGAAATCTCCCAGCGCTTCGGGCTGCAGAGCAAGACTGTCGAATCCCACCGCATGAATATCCTGCGCAAGATGCAGGCCAGAAATGTTGCCGACCTTGTCCGGCAGATTACCCAAGTGGCGCAAAGCCCCTGGTTTCCGCAATGGCGCTTCCTGCTAGAAAACCTAGAAGCCCCGAGCCACCCTTAGGGGCACTCGGGGCCTTCGTTATGAATAGGGAACCGGGCAGCTGGACTAAGACGCTTGTTGCTGCCGCTTCACTCGCAGCGTCACCTCGCCCATGCTCTGTTTGACTTCCAGAAAGAGCTCGTTTCCTTCGACATAGCTAGGAGGCACCAGCTGCAAAAAGGCACCGTGGTCACCTTTGGGGGCTGCCAGCCGCACGCGATACTGCCCTAGCTCAGCGCCGGTCTTTCCACTCACATGCCGCAGGCGGAAAGAGCCATCGGCTGAAGTTTCCCCACTGGCTGCTCCAATACCCCCTTCCATCGGTTCCAAGATAATTCGTGTCCCCGCAGGTAAAGGGGCGCCATCGTCAAAGAGGACTTTGCCCGAGACCTCGACCAGTGGGCGTTTCGGTCCACCGCAGCCGAGGTTATTTAGCGTAATAAGGACGAGTACCAATAGCGTCGGCCCGAGACTCATTCGCCGCATAGATTACTCCCTTTGAAGTTCAAGGTGTTCCTACCTGAGAGCGGGTAGGCTCATTCGTCCAGCTGGATCGGCTCCCTTCCACTCCGCGTACCAAGGGCGTAGACAACTCGCAGGGAAACACTATCAGAGATGAAGCGGGTACTACCATCGGCGAATAATGCATAGGCTCCGCCGGCGTGGAAGCTAAACCATTCGTTGTTCGGACCGCAGTCATGATAGAACCAAGGACAAGAAGGTGGTCCGCCAAAGGGTTTCGCATTGTTGTTGATTGGCTGAGAACAGCCCGAGGTGTTGTCGGGTTCAGCCCAACGCCAGTGTGCTCGACCACAGCCCGTCACCGGATCGTGGTAGTTATTAGGCGTGAATCCCGTGCTGCTGGGGTCACCTGACATGCTTTCGTTTCGCCCAACGTCTTCGTAAACCAAGATCGAGTAACTCGTCCCGTCTATGACCATGCTGATGTTGGACGCTCCATAGTACAGGTCAATTCCGCCCATCGCTTGCAGCGCTGAGCTTTCCAAAAGTTGAATGCTCTTGCCGGAACTTACCCAGCAAGGTGGCCCGCTATTGACGCTGTACTGCTTGTAGTACTGCAGCGGATACGGATCGGAAGTCATAGCCGTCGGATAGTAACCCGGGGGCAACCCGACGTTAGGTGCGTGGGCCGCCCCTACCTGCACGTACGGAAGCACTGCATAATCACTAGCGGCATACCCTTGCGAATCTCGGGGCTGGCTACGTAGCGGATTCGTGGGACATAACAATATGCGAATCACCTTGCCTGGACCCCGTCCTTGACTGGCCAGCACCGCATTAATTCCTTCGTTGTAGCGAAGTTTCAAATCCATTTCCTCATAGACAACCGATTCGTCCAGGTAAGGGAGCAGTAAAGTGTACGGACTGTGGAAGCACTGGGTCTTATAGATTGTGCCATTGGTCCAAGTTACCAAGTGCTCGCCTGAACGAGGAAAGCGATTGCGGTCGGAATGGAAGTTGTGAATGGCAATACCGATTTGCCGGAGGTTACTGGCACAACGTGCACGGTTGGCCGCCTCTCTGGCTCGTTGAATGGCTGGCAATAGCATAGAAACCAGCAAGCCGATGATGGCGATCACGACCAGCAGTTCCACCAAGGTAAAGGCTGGCCGCATCGAATCAGTTTCCCTTCGCATCCCGTAAGTTCCCGACATCTTGTACCCCTCCTATGTAGGTTGTGCTGAGCCTGAGTGTGGCAGGATTCGCCTGGGCGGCTGAAGCCTGAGGCAAACGACCTCGCTGGTCTTTTCGGGTCCTGCTACTGACTTCCAGCCCTCACGACCCAGACGAATTACCTCGTTCGTTCGTGTCGCTCGCATTGTAGCAGGGGACTGTGAAGTTCCCGTAAAGACGCCGAGAGAAAACGGTGAAAACTCCATAAGATGTTTGTGTGCCCAACGACGCGTGGGGCAGCTAAACTTCTAAGGGCATTACGCAAGGGAGCCGCTTATGCGCCTGTGCCGATTCGAGCATCGCGGCAAGCTTGGCGTGGGTTTGTACAGCGAGCAGGGGGTTGCACCTTTGAGTCGGCTCGCTGCGGAGCTGGGTACGACTTTGCCGAGCGATGAGGCTAACCTACTAGCTTATCTTCCGCCAGAAGGAAAAGCCTTTTCACCAGCCGCACAATTAGCCGAGTGGCTCGCCAAGTTGCCGCCCAAGCAGCAGGAGCGCCTCCGCTTACCTATCCAAGAGATCAAGCTCTTGGTACCGATCCCGCAGCCGAACAAGATCATCCTGCTCGCCGGCAATTATGCCGAGCATGTCGCGGAAGGTGGCGGCGCTCCGCCCGAACGGCAGGAAACTTTCCCCTATTTCTTCTGGAAACCCCCTAGCACGACGCTAACCAATCCCGGCGACCCTATCGTCTTGCCAAAGGTTTCGCCCGACCATGTGGACTGGGAAGTGGAACTGGGAGTAGTTATCGGCAAGCGCTGTCGGCATGTCAGCGAAAAACAAGCCTTGGATTACGTCGCGGGTTACACCATTTGCAATGACGTTTCCGATCGCCGCTTTCGCCTTAACCCGCAACGTAAGCCGCGGGACAAGGATGCTTTTTTCGATTGGCTGCATGGCAAATGGCACGATACGTTTCTTCCATGCGGGCCGTGCATCCGCTCTGCTCATGTTACCCCCGATCCGCAAAAACTGCGGCTGCGCTTGCGCGTCAACGGTCAAACCATGCAAGATGCCTGCACTGGACAGATGATTTTTCCTGTCGCCTCCCTCATCGCCATACTTTCGAGCTTTGTGACTTTAGAACCTGGCGACATCATTTCCACTGGCACCCCAGCCGGTGTCGGCGCAGCTCGCAAGCCTCCTGTTTTCCTCAAACCTGGCGACGTTGTCGAATGTGAAATCGAATCTATTGGCCTCCTCCGTAACCCTGTCGTCCCCGAGGCATAGCGCAGCTTCCGCACGCTCAAACTCAATCCGCGTCTCCCAGCAGACTGGAAAAGGGAAAAGAGGCTTCCTGTTGGGACGGGGTAGGGGGCTGGCGCGGGAAATCAGTCAGGCGTGCTTAGCGGCAGATACAGGCGGACAAACACAAAGCGTTTGAGCTTGCCAGGCAAAGCCGGTTCCAACTGCACGAGAGTCCGGCTTAGGCTGGCGTCTTGCCGCAACTGGCTAAGCGGGATTTCGCTAACAGGTAAATAGCCAGTAATTACCGCCTGGTTATAGCGTAGCCGGCCACTCTGGTCTAAAAAGGGAAGATAGGGACTCGGCGCCTCTCTGCGCCCCGCTACCAGAAGCCGCTGGAACGTCAGCTGGCGGAGTGTTTCGGCCAAACGATAGCTTTGGTTCTGGGCTTCGCTGGAGCTGCCATTGTCAACCGCTGACGAAGCCGAAGCCGCAATGCTGTGGTGAGTGTGTCTGTGGGAAAAACGTTGGCGTTCCAGAAGGCCCACGTCATTGCGCTGGATGGTCACCTTGTGATGGGGCAGCAAGTCTCCCAGCGGCCAAACCCGTGTACCAAAATTGAGCTCACAGTCCAGTAGTGGCCAGGGAGCGCGCCAGACTAACTCGCCGCGCACCGTATTCAAGTCGGGCGCTGTCAGGCGTGATTCGCACAGCAGCGGAGGCGATTCCCAAGTAAGCAACCAGCGTGCAAACAGGGTTTTCATCGACCAGGCTTGCAGTGGCACATTTTCTAACCGTCCGCGCCCAGGAAAGACCTGCACCGCGCCCTGCACCAGGCTTTCCTGCTGGCCGCGCTGCAGCGCATCATCATCGGGGCGAATTGTCCATCCGAGCACCGACTCGAGTACGGCACAAGTTTGGCCGTCGGCTGTTGTAGCGGCCTGGCCTTCTGCTACCTCCAGGGAATAGCCCATGAGACGCGGACTCTTGAGCACCAACCAGCAGCTTCCACTGCCTCGTGTCAGTCGTGTGGGGCCGCGCGAATCTGCAGTCAACTCCAGGTCGTAGAGCACCAATTCATGGACGGTGACTTCACTACCGTGGATGGCCCAGGCGGAATACCAGGCCGCGATCGTTACTAACACGACAACTAAAGGGAAGGTGAGCCAAGCCAGCACGGGCCGACGCAGCCATCGCACCCACAGAAAATAGTCGAACGGGCCAGCCAGAAGCACATAGGCGAGCATCAGCCCGGCCACCGATGCAAAGGGAATCTCTTCCGTTTGAAATTGCTCCAGTTCGTGCACCAGTTGAGTGAGCGGTTCCCTCTCCCGCTGGCTAGTCAGCGCTGTGCGATAGGTCTGCCGCCCAGGCAAAGGCTTGGTCTCGAGCAACCATTCCCAGAATGCCGTACGCCCATCCCAATGCGTAAAGGCTCCGACGTTAGTGTCAAAGGCGACCAAGCTGACTTGACCCAGACCGTAAGGCCAAACCAGCACTGCAGGTTTGAATGGCTCGGCAGCGAAGGCCCGCTGGCTAGCAGTAGGTCTCTTGCGAAACTCGGCCCAAGGGGCACGCAGTGCGGAAAGAGCCGTGGGCTCGCGATACCGCGCTGCGGTCACCTCACGCACCCCAATCAACAACTCCGCATAGGGTTGCCGTCCCGCCAGCCATTCTCCCGGCAACAAGTCCGCCAGCGGAAACTGCGCCATTTGGCTTACTCGCTCTGCATGCATGCCCGCGCAGATTACCAGGTGGCCGCCTTGTTGCACCCACTGCCGCCAGGCTTGCGCCAAACTGGGACGACGCTGGATGGCCTCTAGCCACTTCTGCCCTATTTCGCCACCTGTGGCCAGCACCAGCGCTTGCACATAATCGTACCCGAACCACTTCTCGGGGAGATGTTGCGGCCCGGCGATTCGAGAAACTCGGTATCCCGGATCGCGACCGGCTTCTTGTTCTGCTGTGGCGCCGTCCAAGCCGGCAGGCTCGCCCAATGCCAGCACTTGCACCACGGAGGGCGGCAGAAGTTGCCAGAGTCGCGGCTGGCCGGTGTCGTCGGGATAAACAAAACTGGCTAAGGCACGCTTGGCCTGGTCCACCACCCGGACGCGCAGTTTACCGTGGCTACATTGTACGTATGCCCAGACTGTTTGCTCCCTGACTTCTGGCGTCAAATGCAGCGCAGGCTCTGCCATCACCTCTTGGACAATCCCATCCGCATCCGAAATGCTAACGACGACTCGCCCCGCGATGCTCTCCGCTCTATCTGCGGCTACAGTCACACGCACGGGTAACCAGTGCCCGTAACGACCATAACTCACGCCCGTTTTTTCATCCTGGAAACCCACTTGCACATTGACAACGCGCACCGCAGCGATTACTGCAGGTGTTCCCAGAGAGCCGGCGCCAAGCAGCATCAGCCAGGCACAAATTGCTTTTTGCCACTGCCCACTCATGCATTCCATTGTACAATACAGATGCAATCTGATGAAAGGAACTGCTGAGTGCTCTAAATTTCCGTGTGGGGCTGTTGGGCACGATTTCCTGGCAACAAGCCCCCAGACGTAAGCCACAGGAGACTGTCGCAGGAGATAGAGCCGCCGGTTGCCG
Source organism: bacterium HR36 (assembly GCA_002898995.1). Taxonomy (GTDB): domain Bacteria; phylum Planctomycetota; class Planctomycetia; order Gemmatales; family HRBIN36; genus HRBIN36. The sequence goes on along the minus strand of BEIM01000085.1, from coordinate 2,851 downwards.
CTTAAATTACCAAAACATGGATTGCCTGGCATGAAACGGTTGCACATAGCGTTGGTATACAACGCTGCGCGCACGGCACCGCCTGATCGCCCCGAAGATCGTGCAAGCATGCGCGACTTGCGAGCGCAGATTCGCCGGTTAGCCCGCACGCTGCGCAAGCTCGGTCACACGGTGGCCGTTGTCGCCCTGGCTCATGATCTGTTCCGCTTTCAGCGCCTGCTCAAACGTCTGCGCCCCGATGTCGTGTTCAACCAGTACGACGATGTCGTGCATGGTGCACAGTATGAGATGCGAGTAGCGGCACTGGTGCGGATGATGGGCTTCCCCATTACCGGCTCGCCTGCGCTGGCGCTGGGGCTTTGTCGGTTCAAATTTATGACCGCATCTTTGTTGAGCGGTGTCGGCATTCCCGTTCCCCCCAATACTGCTTTGCTCGAAGCGGTCAAAGCTATCCACGAGCACAAGTGGCAGTTCCCGCTTATTGTCCAACCTAGCCAGGAGCATGCTGGCATTGGCTTGGATCGCGATTCCATCGTGCACAACAAAACGCAGTTGCGCCGCAAGGTGAGCCAGATTCTTCGAGAATACAATCAGCCTGCTTTGGTGCAGCGGTTTTTGCGGGGCCGGGAGTTTAACGTCGGGCTGGTCGGTGGGCATCGCCTGCGGGTGTTGCCGCTGGCCGAGGTGGACTATTCGCAATTGCCCCCGGATATTCCCCCCATCATGTCTTACGCTGCTAAGTGGCTCGAAAACACCGAAGAATACCAGAAAACAAGCGTCATCTGCCCAGCCCGAGTAGAACCGGAGCTGGAGCGCGAAATTAGTCAGATCGCGGTGGGGGCCTTCCGTTGCATTGGCGGTTGGGGTTATGGCCGCGTGGATGTGCGCTTGGACGAAAATGGTCGGCCGTACGTCCTGGACGTGAATTGCAATCCTTGCCTCGATGAAGGCATCGGCATCGCGCGCCAGGCAGAACACGCGGGCATTTCCTTCCCTGAGCTGCTCAAGCTTATTCTGAAGGCCGCCTTGGAACGCCCGCCCTATGATGTGGACATGCCTATGCTGGGATTGCCTCCGTCCTCGACACAAAAGACGCGCGATGGCCAAGCGTTGAACGCGCTCCCCTCTCAAAACACGTCCATGCCAGTGGTGGCACCAGCCCCGTTGCCCGAATGAAAAAAATGGCCGAGCCTTTTCGGCTTATTTGTCGTACAATTTTATGGGAGTCGCCAAGGCGAACTGGAAAGGAGGGACAAACGGTTGAGTGAAACGCTTACCGAGCGCCGTATGGTCAAAACTCATCTGCCCAGTGCGTTGGAGCGTGCGTTGCTATGTGCTCGTGTTGCCGACCAGAACAAAGCCAGCAATATCCTCGTCCTGGATATGCGCCGGCTCACGCCCCTTTATGACTTCATGGTGCTTGTGACCGGTCAAAGCCGTCGCCAGCTGCACGCCTTAGTCGAGGAAATTGACGCGGCTATGCGTTCGGTCGGCGACCAGCGCATCGGCCTGGAGGGCTACGAAACGGGCAAGTGGATCATTGAGGACTATGGCGACGTGGTCGTGCACATCTTTGACCCACCGACCCGCGAGTATTACGGCTTGGAACACCTTTGGGCCGACGCGCCTCAGGTGCCGTGGCAGATAGCTAATGGCCAAGCCTGATTGCTTCTGGTCGGTGGGCTTTTGGCTGCTATAAATCCGTTGCGCTGACGCATTAGCTGCCAGCACGGGAGTTGTCTCGCTGTCCTAGCTTAGGGTGCACTATAGCCATGAATCTCTTACATTTTCTCCGCCAACACTTTCGCCAGGCTCTCGTCGCTCTCAACGTGCCCGAGCCGGAAAAGTACCTAGACCTCGTCAAGCCGACCACTGACCCCCGGTTTGGCGATTATCAGGCCAATCTGGCTATGCCCCTGGGGAAGGTGCTGGGTCGGTCTCCGCGCCAGGTCGCTGCCGACATCGTCGCACATCTGAACCTGGGCAACGCCACTGCACCTCCCGAAATCGCTGGGCCAGGTTTCATCAATTTACGCTTCCAGTCGGGTTGGTTGGCCGAAAAACTGCAGCAACTCGGAAAAGATGAGCGACTCGGTGTGCCCATTGTCCAGCAACCGCTCACCTTTGTCATAGACTATAGCTCGCCCAACGTCGCCAAACCCATGCATGTCGGTCACCTGCGCAGCACGATTATCGGCGATGCGCTGGCCCGTACCTTGCGTTTTGTGGGGCACCACGTCATTACCGACAATCACTTCGGCGATTGGGGCACCCAGTTTGGCATGCTAATCTACGGTTACAAACATTTTCGCGACGAAATTGCACTGCAGCGCGATCCTGTCCGCGAAATGCTCCGGCTTTATGTCTTAGTACGGGAAAAGATCCGCGAGGCAGGTAGCACCGGCGAGGATGACGAGGAAGAGGCTGCCAATCCCGTCGCTGAAGCCTGCCGTTTGGAGACCGCTAAGTTGCACGCTGGTGACCCTGAGAACTTGGCTCTTTGGCGCCGCATGATGCCTTGGTGCCTCGCCGAACTGGACAAGATTTATAGGCGGTTAGACATTCATTTTGACTATACTCTCGGGGAAAGTTTCTATCATCCCATGTTGCCAGCTGTGGTCGAGGACTTACTAAATCGAGGCATTGCTACTTATAGCGAAGGCGCAGTTGTGGTGTTTCTCCATGATCAGCACCCTCCAGCCATTATTCGCAAACGGGATGGCGCTTTCACTTACATGACCACGGACCTGGCGACCATTCGGTACCGCATGGAACAATTCCGGCCCCATGCGATTCTTTACGTCGTAGATTTTCGCCAGTCCCTGCATTTCCAGCAGCTCTTTGAGATCGC